>CAYPJH010000169.1:0-1658 GCA_964411035.1 uncultured Methanobrevibacter sp.
ATTAAAATTTATTAATTATTTAGTTAAAAATAATATTATTTTTTATACATTTTAATAAAAATGTGAGTTTTAAAAATTTTATAAGCCTATTTTTTCATTATTATCCTTTTTATAAACATAATAAAAATTATTATGCACTAATTTTACTACATACCCCTAGTTCATAATAATTTTAAATATGAAGACATTATAATATGATATTGAAAAAAATAAAAGTTAATAAACTTATATTGTTAGAAATTCTAATATTAATTAAATTTTTAAAATAAAAAACTGAATTTCCATTTATAATTATGTGAAATTTATATAATATATATTTTTCGCCGAAAATAGATATAAACTTAAAAAATTTAATAAAAATAAAAAATAGGGTGTTTAAATATGGTTATTCATCATTATAAAAATCATCATCTTCATAATCTTGCTTGATTTTTTCTATTTCCTCATCTGTTAATATTTCAGCTATCACCGAGTTATCCCCTATAAATCTTACTTTAGCAAAACTAACATCATTTATTTTATCATATATTCTTCCAGCACTCATTGTACCTTTTATTACTGTATGAGTACTGTTTGCAATATAACCTACTTTTCCAATGTATTTTATCTCACAGGCGATTGCTTCTGTATCATGATTATTTTCCGGTTCTTTAATCAGTTTTATTATTGATCCTACCTTGAATACTTTGTTTCCACCATAATTTCTAATTCCTGTAACTGATGCATACATTTCTTTAAAATCCATTTAATTCACCTTATTATAATATTATTTTAATACTTTATAAATATAATAGTAATTATATGAATCAATGAATTCTAGAAATTTATATTTTAAAATAACTATTCTCATTTATTCAAACAACATGTTTGACATTTTTAACATAGTTATAACATTTAAACCTATTTAAATTTATTTTTAAGTCAATTATTGCCTAAATTATATGCTTTTTCTAAAGATTATGCTATCCATAATTTTACATTTTCTATAAATCTATGTTAATTTCATTATTCAGAAGAGAATCATCAGCACTGGATTTTATTTGACCATCCAGTACTTCAATTACTCTATCAGCTAATTTTGCAACATTCATATCATGAGTAACCATAATTAAGGTTACTTTTTCTTCTTTATGAAGTTTATTTAGCTGTTTTAAAATCTTATTGCTGGTTTTTGAGTCTAAAGATCCTGTTGGTTCATCTGCCAATATAATTGATGGTTCATTAGCAAGAGCACGTGCAATAGCTACTCTTTGCCTTTCCCCACCAGATAATTTATTTGGAAGCATTTTGGCTTTATCCTTAAGACCGACAATGTCTAAAAGATGAATTGCTCTATTGCGCATTTTTTTAGCATTCCATTTTTTGGTAAACATTGGAATTTCAACATTTTCCACAACAGATAAGTTAGGAATCAGATTATGAAGCTGAAAGATAAAGCCTATCTTATCTGACCGGAATTCGTTTAGTTTTTTACTGGATTCCAAATCAAAATCTGCAACCTTGATTAATCCTGAATCTGGGGTGTCAAGAGCTCCCAACATGTTAAGAAGAGTTGATTTTCCTGATCCTGAAGGTCCAATGATAGATACAAACTCTCCTTCTTCTATTGTAAGATTAATCCCGTTTAAAGCTTTGATGTTTCCGTTTTCATAGCTTTT
>CAYPJH010000170.1:0-5651 GCA_964411035.1 uncultured Methanobrevibacter sp.
GTCCTACAGGTCCATTTGAAAATCCGCGACCTCTACCCCCTCCAAAAAAGGTTTCAAATATATTTCCAAGATCAAAATTGACTCCCATTCCCTGGAATATGTCATCAAAGTTTACATTTTGATAGAAATCTTCAGCACTAAATCCATCCATACCTGCATGACCAAATTGATCGTATTTTTGACGTTTATCTGAATCTGATAAGACAGCGTAAGCTTCACTTATTTCTTTAAATTTTTCAGATGCATCTTCTTCTTCACTAACATCAGGATGATATTTCATAGCTAGTTTACGATAGGCCTTTTTAATTTCCTTTTCATCTGCGCTTTTATCGACTCCAAGGACTTCATAATAATCTCGCTTATCTGCCATTTAGCCACCTTAAAAAGTATTTAAAAAATAAAATTGTTTATATTTTATTCCCTTAGTTTTTTTTTTGATTCTGATTTTAACCTAGCTGGGAATAAAATATGCTTTTAACAATTAATATCTATTCGTCTTTTACTTTGTAGTCTGCATCAATTGTATCATCGTTTTCAGCTTCACCAGCTCCTGCATTAGGGTCTTGACCTTCTGCTTGTTGTTGAGCTGCTTCTGCTTGCTGATAAATTTTTGCTCCAATTTCTTGAACAGCTTTAGTTAAAGCTTCTGTTTTTTCTTTAATTTGAGAAATGTCATCTCCTGCTACAACTTCTCTTAAATCTTTTACAAGGCCTTCAATGTTTTCTTTATCTTCATCACTAACTTGTTCTTTTAATTCATCTAATGTTTTTTCAGCAGTGTAGATCATTGAATCAGCATCGTTTCTAATTTGAATTTCTTCTTGTTTAGCTTTATCTGCTTCAGCATTCATTTCTGCTTCTTTAACTTTTTGTTCGATTTCTTCATCAGATAATTTAGTGGAAGAGGTGATTGTGATAGCTTGTTCTTTTCCAGTTCCTTTATCTTTAGCTGATACATTTATAATACCGTTTGCATCAATATCGAAGGTTACTTCAATTTGAGGAACTCCTCTTGGTGCAGGTGGAATACCGACTAATTGGAATCTTCCAAGACTGGTATTGTCTGCAGCCATTGGTCTTTCACCTTGTAAAACATTAATATCTACAGAAGGCTGGTTATCTGCAGCTGTTGAAAATATTTGGCTTTTCTTTGTTGGAATGGTTGTGTTTCTTTCGATTAAAGTTGTAGAGACTCCTCCTAATGTTTCAATACCTAATGATAATGGAGTTACATCTAAGAGTACTAAATCTTTAATTTCACCAGCTAATACTCCTCCTTGAATGGAAGCTCCCATGGATACACATTCCATTGGGTCAATTCCTCTTTCAATTGGTTTTCCGATGAAGTTTTCAACGTATTTTTGTACTATTGGCATTCTGGTAGGTCCACCAACAAGGATGATTTTATCAATGTCTCCTTTACTCATTTTTGCATCATCTAATGCTTGTTGCATTGGTTTACCTGATTTTTTAACAATATCGTCTACTAATTCTTCTAATTTAGCTCTTGTAAGGGTGATAATTAAGTTTTTAGGAGTTCCATCAGTACCCATGGTAATAAATGGCAAGTTTACTTCTGTTGTTAATACTGTGGATAATTCGATTTTTGCTTTTTCAGCTGCTTCTCTTAACCTTTGAACTGCTTGATCATCATCCATAAGGTTTATTCCATTTTCTTTTTTAAATTCATCAGATAAGTAGTTGAGAATAACATTATCCATATCGGTTCCACCAAGTTGGGTGTCTCCACTGGTAGATTTTACTTCAAATACTCCGCCACCAAATTCCATTATGGTTACGTCTAATGTTCCTCCACCTAAATCGTATACCATGATATTTAAATCATCGTCGTCTTGTTTATCAATACCGTAAGCAAGGCTTGCTGCTGTTGGTTCGTTTACAAGTCTTACAACATCTAATCCTGCAATGGTTCCTGCATCTTTAGTTGCAGTTCTTTGATTATCATCAAAGTATGCTGGTACGGTAATAACGGCTTTTTCAACTGGTTCGCCTAAAAATGATTCTGCATCTTTTTTAATTTTTTGTAAGATGAATGCAGAGATTTCTTGTGGGGAATATTCTTTTCCGTTTGCTTTTACTTTTTTATCAGTACCCATGAGTCTTTTGATGGCACTTATTGTGTTTTCAGGGTTTGTAACTGCTTGTCTTCTAGCTGGTTCTCCAACGAGCATTTGACCGTCATCTGTGAAAGCTACATAACTTGGAAATGCTTTACCATATTGGCTTGCACCTTCTGCTGATGGAATTACTGTTGGTTTTCCACCTACAAGTACTGATGCTGCTGAGTTACTGGTACCTAAATCTATACCGATTATTTTTTCTTTTTTTGTGTCTGCCATATTATCACCTTTCTATTTTTTACAAACTTTAACTTTTGAGAATTTTATAACTTTGTCTTTAAGAGTGTATCCTTTCATCAACTCTTCAATTATGTATCCATTTTCTACATCTTCATTATTTTCTGCCATTAGAGCATCATGTTTATAGGGATCGAATTTTTCTCCTTTTGTAGGAATTTCTTCTAGCCCTTCTTTTTTAAGGGTTTCTTTTAATTTATTGTTTATTAATTCAATTCCTTCTTTTAACTCCTCATAATTTGAAGAATTTTCAAGTGCTCTTCCTAAGTCTTCATAGCAATCTAAAATATTTTTAATTAGATTTTCATTAGCATACTTGATGATTTCTTTATTTTGTTTTTCTGTATGTTTTTTGAAATTTTCAAAGTCTGCTTGAAGTCTTTGGCTGTATGATACATATTCATTTGTTTTTTCTTCTTGTTTTTCGAGTTCTTCTTTAAGCTGTTTTATTTCTTCATCCTTTAAAGATGACTCGTCAAGAATATTTTCAGTGGGATTTGCATCCTCTTCAATATTTTTTTCTTTTTTATCATTAGCCATTTATTCACCTACAAAAGTTTTTTTAGGTTTTATAAATATTACTTTAAACTCTATTAAATAGTCGTTGCTTTCAGAGTAACCTTGATTACCATATTTTAGCATGTTTTGGAAAATTTATGGACATATAGGAAAATGGTTATAACAACGACTATTTCTTAGGAGTTTTTTATTTAACCAAAATATTAAAGTAACCAAAGGTTATCTTTCTCCACAATATATTATAGTAACCAAAGGTTATATAAAGGTTTCGATATAATATTATAATCATGGAAGATATTAATAGAAATAAAAATTCTTCTAACATGTCTGTTAATAACATTTCACAATCAAAAGGTGGAGTAAAAATTAATAGAAACATCCATGGGGATATAGAAGATATTGATATTGAAGATATCTTCGATGTTATGGGTTGTAAAACACGTAGGGACATTATAAACCTTTTAAAAGATGAACCTATGTTTGTAAGTGAAATTTCAAACGAATTAAATATAGGCCAAAAAGCAATTATCGCACACTTGCGGGCAATGGAAGAAATGGGAATACTCAATTCTTCTTATAAAAAAATTATGAGAGGAAGACCAAGAAAATATTATGATCTGGATAGAGATGTAACAATCAATATCACCATAAATAAAATTGGTTTATCAGCTAATGTTCCTGAAGATATATTATTAACTCCTCAATTACCATCTGGTGATGAATGGTCTAAATTGCTTGAAATTGAGAAAAAAATTGATAATGGGCAATTAGAAGCAATCGAAGAACTTAAAAATCAAATAAGATTATATAATAATCTTAAAGATAGAGCAGAATATATACTTGAAAGAACTTTGAAAAATAGATAAAATTCTATTTTTCCTTACTTTTTTTTTAAATAAAAATATTACAATGTTTTTCCAACAATAGCTTGACCTACAGAAACAGAACCGTCTCCGCTACAGCTATTTTTATGCTGAATGAATTTATATCCATTTTCAGTTATATAGTCCTTACAAACTTTACTGATAGCTTCATTATAAAAAACACCGCCAGTAACTCCAATAGTGTCTACATTTCCAGCATTTTCAATAGCTAATTGGGATAATCCTTTTGCAATGGTAATTTGAGCACCTGCAGCAATATCTTTTTTATTTACTCCATTAAGATAATTTTCAACAACAGATTTTAAAATTTTTGAAGTATTTAATTTATTTTCCTCAATCTCAAAATCAATATCAATAGGATTTGCAGATTTTGATGCAACACTTTCAAGCTTCATAGAACATTCTCCTTCATAAGTTCTCTCACCGCAAATATCAAGTCCAACAGATATTGAATCTAAAATTCTACCGGTACTTGTACTTATTCCAACATTTATATCTGAATCAATCTGTTTTAAAACCATTTCAATCTCTTTTTCACCATATTTAAATAAATGGGAATAGTTTTCCTTTAAAATTTTTTCCAGTTCTTCATGTTCATACTGTGTTGAAAGGATGCTGGCAAGCATACGTGCAGGATATTTAGTTGCCTGATCACCGCCAGGCATTTTATGTGTTTCAAGACTTGCCAATCTTTTGTAGCTTTTAACATCACAGTATAAAATTTCTCCACCCCAACTTGTATTATCCGCACCATAACCAACACCGTCAGCAGCTATTACAACAGCCTCGTCACAGCCATTATCATTCATTAGGCTTACAGCATGAGCATAATGATGTTGAACAGGCAATAGCTGGGCATTGTACTTTTCACTAAATTCTTTAGCAAGTTTAGTTGTAAAGAAGTTAGGATGCAAATCACAGGCGATAACATCATATGTTTTTATCTTTAAAATATCTTCCAAATGTGTTATTGCGGTTTTTAAAAATTCTAATGTTTTTAATTTATTTGTATTTCCAATATGCTGTGATGGGTATACCAAATTTTTTGTAGCTATTGAAAATGTAACATCAAGTTCAGGACCTAAAGATAAAACATTTAGATTATTGATTTTGTAATTGCCGGATATTTCAACAGGTGTTGGAGTGTAGCCACGTGATCTTCTGATAAATGATGGTTCATCATTTCTAAATCTCACAACAGAATCATCACATCTGTTTAAAATTTCCCTATTGTGAATTAAACTATAATCAGCAATATCCAGCTTTTTTATTTCTTCATTGTCAATCAGCATAGGTTCGCCGGGAATATTGGCAGATGTCATAACCAATGTGTCGCTTTCGGTTTCATCAAACAGCAGGTAATGCATGGGGGTGTAAGGAAGCATTACTCCAATAGTGTGAAGGCCTCCTGTTAGATTTTCAGGAAACGGATAATTTTCATTTCTTTTAAGAACAACTATTGGTCTTTGACGTGATTTTAAAGCTTTTATTTCATTATTGGATAAATCAGCATATTTTTCAATACTATCAATATCTTTACTCATAACTGCAAAGGCCTGATTGGGACGATTTAGCTTATCTCTTAGTTTTTGAATTGCTTTTTCATTATATGCGTCTACAACTAAATGGGTTCCGCCAATTCCTTTTATAGTTATTATTTTACCATTATCTATTTGTTCTGCTGTTTTTTCAATAGGAGTGTCTGTTTTTATTCTTTCAGAATTTTTATAAAGCATCATTTCAGGCCCACATTCTTCACAGCAGATTGCTTCACCATGATAACGCCTATCTAATGGGTTTTCATATTCCTCAAGACATTCTTTACAAAGTGGAAATTTATCCATTGATGTGTTAACTCTATCATAAGGTA
>CAYPJH010000171.1:0-2324 GCA_964411035.1 uncultured Methanobrevibacter sp.
TATGGTTGCTTCTGGTTCAAAAGTAGGATGTAATAGTTATGACTTTTTAGATGCATCTACTAATGAAAAAATGTGTATCAGTTTAAAAGAAAAAGGTTTGGAATCTAACATTCGTGAAGATGCACATGGTGTATTCGAAATTGTAATTGATGGTGCTGATGAAGAATCTGTACGTGCTGCAATGAAAGCAGGTATTGAAGCTGCTTGTACCGTTGATGGTGTATTGGAAATTGATGCTGGTAACTTCGGTGGAAACTTAGGAGCTTACAAAATCAATTTACAAGACTTATTTTAAGGGTATTTTCCCTTAACTTTTTTTTTATTTTATATATTTGGAAGTAATTTCAGCTATTTCCTCATTACTAAGGTCAACACCTACTATTTGGTCTGTTTTTTCAAGTTCTTTTATTAATTTGGCAATGAATTTTTTATCTGAACTTGATATCCAGTGTGAATGTATTTCATGAACTGAGTTGTATAAATTTTTAAGTGAATTTCTTTTTTGAGGATTCTTATTCAGATTTTCTTCAAATCTTTTAATATCTTCATTGCTTGCTACTCCAATTTCACGTGTTAGGGGTGCTTTAATTCCTGGAAAATGATAATCAATATTTTCTAAAGTACATTTATTGTCGATAATCATCTTCATTTCATTTATAATATCTTCTACATTGTGTTTTAATGTAATTCTAAGCAGGTGTGGTTTTTCAGCTTCAAAATACAGATCTTTACCACCAATTATCTCTGGGGATACGATTTTATCAGCTCCTGCTTTGTATAAACGTTTTATATTTTCTGTTTTACTGCATCTGGACACGACCCATGCATCAGGGCATAGTTCACGAATTGTAAGTACAATGAAAAGATTAGTAACATCATCTCCAGTAGTAACAATAATGCTTCTACATTTATCGGATATTATTTTATTTAATAATATGCTATCAGTAGCATCTTTAGAAATAATAATGGTGCTATCTTCAAATTCAAGTTCTTCTGTTTGAGTGATGTCTTTTTCAATTAATATTACATTTTGGTTTCTTTTTTTAAGCTCTTCAAAAACTACTTTTCCAACACGACCATATCCACAAAGGATATAATAATCTTCCATTTTTTTAATTTTTTTATACATTTTAGCCCCTTGTGAGTATCTGCTAATTTTATCTGAGAAATTTTCAAGTATGACACTAAATACATAAGTTATTACTCCCACTCCACCTAATGCCAGTGTCATTGAAAATACTTTTTGTATAACTGTTTTTGGAACAATATCTCCATATCCTACGGTTGCCATTGTAATGACACTATAATAAATTGAATCAAAAAAATTCAAATCCATTATAAACCTTGAACCGATAACGCCATAGATAATCAGCCCAAAAATTAGAATACTTCCATTTTTTATATATTTTGTTGGAAGTTTAGCAAGTATTTTTCCAATGAATCTTCTCATATTATTACACCATTTTAATAAATATTATTATATTGTTTATTATATTAATTTATATTATATTCATTAAAAACAAATTTATAATAAAGGTGTCAAAATGATTTCTCCGTTAGATATGAAAATTACAGACATTAACTGTGAAGATTTAGGTCTTTCAAGATTATGTTTAATGGAATCAGCTGGAAAATCATTGGCTGAAGAAGTTGGCAAAATCGCAGTTTATAAATTCTCAAAACCAGTTAAAATAGCTATTTTTACAGGTTCCGGTGGAAATGGTGGAGATGGTTTTGTAGCAGCAAGATATTTGTTAAACAGAGGTTATGATGTTGATATTTATAATTTAAGTCGTGTTAAGGATGAAAATGCTAAAATTAATTTTAATATTCTTTCAAACTTAAATCCAAGATTATCCCGTTTAAATATTTATAATATAGAAGATTTTGAAGATTTAGAAAATAGTTTAATTATGGACAATGAGGAGTTTATAGTTATTGATGCTATTTTAGGGACTGGAATCAAGGGTAAATTAAAATCCAAAGTTAGAAAAGTTATTGAATTGATTAATAATTTAAAAGCACTTATAATTTCAGTTGATGTTCCATCTGGACTTGATCCATTAACCGGTGAAATTTCAGATATTGCAGTTAAAGCAGAATATACTGTAAGTTTTCATAAAATTAAACAGGGGGTAGAACTTGCAGGAGAAGAATTAACTGGAGGAAGCGTAATAAGCGATATTGGAATACCTGTTGAAGCGGAATATTTTACAGGAAACGGTGATTTATTAAGGCTTAAAAATAGATCTAAATCATCCCATAAGGGTAACAATGGTAAATTGCTTATTGTTGGAGGCAGTAAAGACTATTATGGAGCACCT
>CAYPJH010000172.1:0-2461 GCA_964411035.1 uncultured Methanobrevibacter sp.
AGCTGATGAACCAACAGGTACATTAGACCCTCAAACAGCTAAAAAATTACACAACACATTAATTGAAGGAGTTAAAGACAAAGGCATTACAATGTTAATCACTTCCCACTGGCCGGAAGTAATGAATGAACTTGCAGATAAGGTCATATGGTTAGATAACGGAGAAATAATCGAAGAAGGGCCTTCAGAAATAATTGTTGAAAAATTCCTAGAAACAGTACCTGTTCCGGAAAAAGTGGAAAACCCTGAAATTGGTGAAGTTGAAATCAAAATAGAAGATATTAAAAAACATTACTTCTCAATTGAAAGAGGAGTTGTAAAAGCAGTTGACGGCATTAACCTTCAAATCCATAAAGGAGAAATATTCGGTATTGTTGGATTAAGTGGAGCTGGAAAAACAACATTAAGCAGAATGCTCATTGGACTAACAGAACCAAGTAGTGGAGAAATAGCTATTAGGCTTGGTGATGAATGGATTGACATGACAAAAGTAGGTCCAAACAATAGGGGCCGTATAATGCCTTATTTAGGATTATTACACCAAGAATATTCATTATATCCTCATAGAACTATTATCGGTAACTTAACCGATGCAATTAGTTTAGATTTACCTGCAGAATTTGCAAAAATAAAAGCAATTCATGTTTTAACTGCTGTTGGATTTGATGAAGAAGTAGCTGCTTCTTTACTTGAAAAATATCCAGATGAATTAAGTGTAGGGGAAAAGCACAGGGTAGCTTTAGCACAAGTCTTAATTAAAGAGCCTAAAATTATCATTCTAGATGAACCAACAGGTACAATGGATCCAATTACAAGAGTTATTGTAACAGATTCTATTTTAAGGGCACGTGAAGAATTAGATCAAACCTTTGTTATCATTTCACACGACATGGAATTCGTACTTGATGTTTGTGATAGAACAGCTATTATGAGAGGAGGAAAAGTTTTAAAAATAGGCACTCCTGAAGAAATAGTTGAAATTTTAACCGCTGATGAAAAAGAAGGAATGTTTGGAAATAATTAATTTCAATTTTCATCTTTTTTTTTCATTTGGCATTCACCAAAATTAGAAATAAACTCATAAATTCACATAAATTTATTATTATCTCTTTTTCTTCTGATTTATTCAAAACTAAATTAGCTTTCGTATAATTGTAAGATTAATCAATGAATCTTTCATTAAATTC
Source organism: uncultured Methanobrevibacter sp. (assembly GCA_964411035.1). Taxonomy (GTDB): domain Archaea; phylum Methanobacteriota; class Methanobacteria; order Methanobacteriales; family Methanobacteriaceae; genus Methanocatella. The sequence goes on from CAYPJH010000172.1 coordinate 1,188, forward strand.
TAATAAAATATTTAATAAATCATCATCTAAATAATTAAGAGCAGACACATATATTTCATCTGGCACATCCCAATAAGCTGAAGCAATGCTGCCGGATATGGCTGCCTGAGTATCTGCATCACCTCCTAAAGAAACTGCATTTCTTATTGTATCTTCAAAATCTTTTCCATTTAAAAAAGACATGATTGATTCAGGTACAGAACCCTGACAGGAAATATCAAACACATATTCTTTTTGTAGACTATTAAAATCCTTACTTAAATTGTAATTATATTTTGATTCAATATAATTTTTAATTTCTTCTTTTTCATGTCCGGTTCTTGCTAAATAAATACAGGATGCAACAGACATGGCTCCTTTAATCCCTTCCGGATGATTATGCGTAACTTTAGCTGAAATTTTTGCTAACATTTCAGCTTCTTTTAAATCATTAGCCACCCATGCAACAGGACTTACTCGCATGGCAGAACCATTTCCCCAGCTATTATATGGTTTTGGGTTATCTGATTTTAACCATTTTATAAAATTTCTACCATAACCTGCATATAAATATCTATTTCCTATTGATTGCATTTCATTTATTAAAATATTCTCGGTTCTTTTGGGGTTTAATAGTCTTGCAGTGATATTGCTGTATGAATTATCTTTAAGTAACCATGATGCAACAGCAAGAGTCATTGTTGTATCATCAGAATATGTTGTATCTTCGGGAAATAATTCAAAATCCTTATTTTTAAAACCAGTATTTTCTCGAGTCAATCCGATTATATCACCACAAATTGCCCCGATAATGCCTTTCATAAAAAACCTCCTATTTAATTATATTCTCTTTTTTAAGCATTTAATTTTTTCAATGATGAATAGTGGGGTCTATAGACAATTTCTTCAATAAATATTGATGATAATATTAATTTTAAAATTAAATGTTTAAATCAAAGAAATAGGTTATTGCAATGTGGAATACATAGCATATTTTCATAAAATTCAAAAAAATTTTAATCAAAAGATATTGTATATTAGCATTTACTATGTAAATTACCAATTACTATAGTTGATTAAACATAGTGGTTTAGTTATTTAAACAAAGGTTATTCAAGCTATATTCTGTAAATGTTTATGGTTAAGGTTTTTTTTGGGAAAATAGTTGTATTAAGGGATTTTTTAGGGGATGATTAAAAAAGGAGTAGTGTGCATGATGTACATTATAAAACAAGTGAAGGTGTGTTCTTCAATTTATATTTACTATTATTCCCATATGAATAAATCCCATCTGC
>CAYPJH010000173.1:0-1947 GCA_964411035.1 uncultured Methanobrevibacter sp.
TCCCTCCCTCGCTTCCTTCCTTCCTTAAGTAATCTTCCTGCCTCAGCTTTCTGAGTAGTTGCAAGCACACCAAGGTGTCCAACAATAACACTTGCTTTTGTAAACAAAGTTTTATGAGAACACAGAAGCTTATATTATTTACCCACAGTCTAGGCTGTTTTTGTGCTACACTGGCACTTGAGTAGCAATGAAGACTTGCCTACAAAGTCTAATATATTTATTATCAGTCTCTTTTCAGGAAAAGTTTGTTGGTCCCTGATTAGATTATAGATTAAAGTCAGCAGAATAAATACATAAACATTTCTTTTCTTACAACTAAAATTGGCTGTATGAAATGAGATAAATGATCTGTTAGTTGCCAAGATAAATGTCTCTTCCCTATAGAAAGTGTGTATTCAGGACTAGAAATCTTGGCACTGTGTCATGTCAAATGTAGGAAAAAACCTGGCAGCTCATTTTGATGAGACTTAAGAAATTTATTTTCCAGGGCATTTTGAGGTCTAAACTTTGTAGATAATACAGGGAAGAACATTTTAATCTGCAAATAGATTATGTTCATTATTAGTTTGTAATCATTTCACAACTATCATATAATATTAAAGCATCATAACAGACTGCCTATTGGATTGTAATAGAAACTTTTATGACTCTAGCCATTAGCTTGTATTTTTCTAGTTATTGTAGACCCATACTTTTAAGCTAGTGCTATTGGTAAAATATATGATTATTTAAGTCTGATTGCCTTACTGATTTTGACCAGTTTATTTTTCAGATATCCATTTTGGGGTTTACTCTTTCAATTAATTTTGGGTCCCATGGGCAATGAAATTGTTGTTGAGTATGTAAGATGTTGCAGTTTCTGTGTAAGTTCACCTAAGTGTCTCTACCACTATTGATGGGCAAGGATATAAGTAATTTAGTACTTTTACTTGAAACTATTATAGATCTACTGTACTGGATTTGTTTTCCTGACACAAAAGAGTATAAAACTAGAAACACTAAACATTTTCAGGTATTAATTTCAGACATGACTGTAGGCCTGGTGCACAAAACACACTTAATTAGGGGGATGAAGCTCAAGTAAGATGGTGGTCATACTGAGTTAAGGAGAAAATTATCAAAGTGCAAGATTATCATAGTGGTTGGAATTTTGTGGACAAGAATGTCTGAGCTATGTATGGTGTGTGCAATGTGATTATGTGTGTGTGTGTTAGAGAGAGAATACTAAAAGCCTGGAGGAAATTCATTTTTGATATGAATGTACCAGATGAGACTCTTTAAGGCTTAGCAGAGTTTGACTGCTATAAAGGAGACTGAAGATGATGCTAAATGGCAATGTTGGAAGAAATTAGGTTTCCAGCAGAGTCAGGTTGCAGCAGCTTCACTAGTATATCAGGTACTTAATTAAGAGTTCAGAAATAAGCCTTAGCAAAAAGAACCACACACAAAAGAGTAAAGGGAAAATGGTAGACCTAAATTTGAAACCAAAATTGATTCATGCTAAAAATGTATGTGGCAGCCAGAAAGGAAAAAGGAAAAGAAAGGTGTGTGTGTGTGAAAGGAATCTCACGACAATCAAAGGGAGATCAGTAGAATAGAGGAAAGGGATCAGGGGAGAGAGGAAAGCAGGTAAAAGAGAAATACTCGAGAAAGATATTGGCTAAGTTTTATCACTATATTGTACATATGTATGAAAACATAACAACAAATCCCACCATTATGTACAAGTATAATGCACCATGAAATATGGAAAAAAAGAAAAATACCAAACCTAGCCAGGCGCGGTGGAATATGCCTATAATCCCAGTGACTGGGGTGGATGAAGCAAGAGGATCACGAGCTCAAAGCCAGCCTTAGTAAACCGAGGTGCTAAAGCAGCTCAGCAAGACCCTGTCTCTCAGTAAAAAACAAAATAGGTCTGGGGATGTGGCTCAGTAATTGAGTACC
>CAYPJH010000174.1:0-3113 GCA_964411035.1 uncultured Methanobrevibacter sp.
TGGAGAGAAGCCCTACAAATGTAAAGAATGTGTCAAAGCTTTCAGTCGAAAATCACACCTTATTCGCCACAGTAGAACTCACACTGGAGAGAAACCCTACAAATGTAAAGAATGTGGCAAAGCTTTCAGTCGAAAATCAAACCTTATTCACCACAGCAGAATTCACACTGGAGAGAAGCCGTACCAATGCAAAGAATGTGGCAAAGCTTTCAGTCGAAAATCACACCTTATTTGCCACAGAGAATTCACACTCGAGAGAAGCCCTACAAATGTAAGGAATGTGGCAAAGCTTTTAGAATAAAACAGGCATTATTCACCATAGAAGAACTCACTCTGGAGAAATAGTCCTAAAAATGTGAATAACGTGGCAAAACTTTTAATAAAAAATAAAACTTTATTCACCACAGCAGAAGACACAATGGTGAATATGAAATGTAAATAAAGTGATAATACTTTTAAAGAAAAACTAAAGCTCATTAACAACAGAATTTATACAGGAAAGAACCCCTATGAATGAAAACAATGTATCAAAGCTTTTAATAAGAAATCATTTCTTTTTCACCACTAGGCTATTTATTCTGAAAAGAAGACATACAAATATAGAGAATGTAGAAATATTTTAAATTATATGTTGTACATTACTAGAAATCAGATAAAATATGCTGGAGTGAAGCTTTATAAATGATACCATTGAACCATTCCTCTAAGAAAGGGTAAAAAATTAATAGCCACCACAATAATCTTAGCAGAGAGAAAGTTTTGAAATGTGAAAATTGACAATGTGACAAAGCCTCCAAAATGTATTCACCAATACTCAGCACCTGTGGATACATACTGGTAAGAGAGAAAACAAATGGGGGATAAAACATTTCATTGCCACATGTTTCTTAAACACTACTGATTGGTGTAGAATTCACTGTCCCCAGAAACTCTAAAATGTTAAATAATATTTCCAAAACTTAATCAAATTTTAAATTCATTGAACATCTGAAAACTCATACCAGTAGTGAACATTGAAAATATTTTGTACAAAATATATGCCTTATACAACAACCAAACATTTATAGTAAACACCCTGACAAATATGAGAGTAAAATCATTATCTATACATTAAACCTTGATATATATGAGTATCAGTAAAAGACACAACTCATTTAAATATAGAATATAAGTAGTTGTGTTTAACTTTTGTTTAAATTTATTAAGCATTATCAAGTAATTTGGTAGTAATATCAGTCATAAATATCATACATGCATGGTGCAGAAACCTTATCTTTGAAAGCATATAATTTTTTTCTAAATAAAGTATTACTATTTTCACTTTTAAATATTAGAGAAAACAGTTATAAGAGATCTATCTTTTGATGTTTAACACTGAATTGTAATACTTTACACTTTATTTTTTTTTTGTATTGCAGTTTAAATTTAAGGATTTTTAAACACTGAGCCACATTCCTAAGCCCTCTCCCCACTATTTCAAATTCTGGGACTGGTCTTGCCAAGTTGCTTGAAATCACACTAAGTTTCTGAGGCTGAGTTTAAACTTCTGAAAATACTCAGCTTCCCAATTTGCTTGGATTACAAGCAAGGACCATCATGCTCACTTTACAGTGCATTTTTTTACCTATATTTACCTTATGTATGCAATATGTCTTTATAACTGAATATTTGTTTATATGTTAACACTCATGTATTGCATCATGTCAAAGTGTTCCACTTGACTAAATTATTTATGCAACAGTAAAACATACTATTGAATAAATAATACTCTAGCATCTCTCAATACTTTTACACATTTTAATAAAACATAATATGGAATATAATTGCATAAGTCAGATCATTATAATTTTCTCTGTTTGTATTTACAGTGAAATTAAGTGTTCTATGAAGGACATAGATATAAAAAAGCCCCAGATTTTCATATCTTGAATTACAAATTTTAACATTTTAACAATTCCTAATGATTTGAAGAGACTGAATTTCCACAAATGTAAAGATAGCTCTTGTGGAGAGAAGAGCTTTATCTTTCTTGTGTGTGCATAATGGCCTTCTAGACTTCAGCCTCATTGGGGCCATTTCATTTTTCTGTGAATGAATGTTTTGTTTTCTATGATCAGTGTTTTCATGTACTTTAGTAAATTCTGACATCACTGCTATTCTATTGGTAGTATTGTATCAAGGCAGGAATAATCAATGAGCTATGTTTCATAGTCTTATTTTCTATGGACCAGTTAGTAAGGTAAACTGAGAAGGTTGTATGTAAAGATTAAGTTTCTTATCATAAAATGTTGTCTTACCAGTTACAATAGGATAAAGGCTTCTTATTCATGGAATCCATGAAAAGTCATATTGAATATCATTCAAAAATTTATTGATATTACATATAATTAATAAATAACTGAGTTTACAACAACATATGGTTAAGAATAAGGTCTGGGGATATTTTACACTCTCTAATATAGACATTTGTAACAATTTAATTATACATGAAACTACACTAAATGAAAGAAAAATCAATGGGGTCAACACACAATAGCATACAAATAAAATCTTGTAAAGACGTAAGCAAAAGACCAATAGTGGATTAAGTGTGGCTTCCAAATGGGAAATGGATACATAATCAGAGGTAATTGAAGAAAGATATGTTACTAACTTTGAGCTAGGACAGCATTTGAAAGAAAAAGAGTCCCTACAAAATTAACAATGATTATTGACTTTCATTTGTATGCTTTGTAATATATTCCAAAAGACTTCTACATGTTTTATTTCAGTAAAATTGGGAAACAATACAGAAATTTAAAAAAGACAAATATTGCTCCTCTGGTTTTAAAAGCAAGAAAAAGAATAGAGAGAGATTTACTGAGCTAGAAAAATTTAGTAGTTAGAGGTTAAAAAAAAAATAACTGCGATTTCCAGAGTCTCAGTATAATCAGTATTTCAGCCATCCCTGGCTGCACAGGGCATTTTTGCTTAACAAAAAATTTGTTCACTTATGTACTGTTCTGAATATGTAGTAAGATCCCTAGTAAACCAATACCGATGGTGTAAGAGAAATTTTGAAATTTTTGGAACAGCACCCTCAAAACTATGTCAAGACTGACTCCAGAAAATCT
>CAYPJH010000175.1:0-6566 GCA_964411035.1 uncultured Methanobrevibacter sp.
AGAGGAGAAAAACCAAGACTAATAGATGAATGGCAAGTAGCACCAGTACTATGGGATTCAGTCAGAACCAGCGTAGATGAAACAGACGGATATGGGTTATACATATTAACAGATTCAACAGTAGTGGATGAAGATAGTAAAAAACATACAGGAACTGGAAGAATACACAGACTGCTAATGAGGCCAATGAGTTTATATGAAAGTGGTGAATCCAATGGACAAATTTCTATAATGGAATTATTTGACAATCCTGATTTGAACATAAATGAATGTGAATCAGATTTGACAATAGATGATTTAATATTTGCGGCGTGTCGTGGAGGATGGCCAGATTCACTCAACCAAAAAACAAGAGAAGGAAAATTATTCGTCGCATACTCATACCTAGAAAACATATGCAACACCGATGCATCAGCTGTTGATGGAGTAAAACGTGACCCCGACCGAGTACGATTATTGCTTCGATCAATCGCACGAAATAACTCCACACTAGCTAAAGACCAAACAATAATCGATGACATGAAAGCAAATTTCATAGACATCAGCAGACCCACATATTATTCATATGTTGATGCTCTAAAAAGACTATTCGTGCTTGAAGATCAAAAAGGGTGGACACCTAACATTAAATCAAAAACAGCAATAAGATCTGGAAATAAAAAAGTATTTATTGACCCGTCAATAGCTGTAGCTGCATTACATGCAAATCCTGAATCCATGGTCAAAGATTTAAAAACCTTCGGATTCATATTTGAAAATTTATGCATCCGCGATTTGAATGTATATACCAGTTCACATGGGGGAAAAATTTCATATTACCATGACAAATCAGATTTGGAGGTAGATTGTGTAGTACATCTAAAAGATGGAAGATATGCATTAATAGAATGTAAACTGGGAAATGAAAGAATCGAAGAAGGTGCGCAAAACCTATTAAAAATAAATGGACTAATAGAAAAAAACGACAAACTGGAAAACCCTAGTTTTTTAGCTGTGCTAACTGGCGGAAAATACGCATACACCAGACCTGATGGAGTAAAAGTAATTCCAATAGGATGTCTAAAATAAAATGAATGAATTATTGGTAAATTAGTTCAGAAGTATTAGATAACAATTTTTAAACCCGTAATTTCTAGCACCATTATAAAATTTAAATAAAAAACATTATTTAAATCCATTATAAAAATTAATATTTCTAGGAACAATAATGTTTAATATGGGATTTTTTAAATAACATTAGAAATTATGATGAACTTTATTTTAGATTATCATAATTTTACAATCTGTTTTTAACTATGATTTTAACAGAATTATCTAATTTTGAGTAAAATATTAAAAACAAAGTAAAAACTATTTAAATTAATTAATTAATTAATTTTTAAAAAGGTTATTAATTCTATCTTTATCTTCAATTGGTTTTTTATTTTTATGGAAAATTTCAACAAAGAAAAATAAGTTATCTTCTCTTGAAAATAAGAATGTGATTCTAAATCCTGAACGTGACCCTTTATTTATTCCTTTACAACGAAAATTTTTAACGATAAATGCTGGAAGTTTAACATTACTATTTAGTCCCGAAATATGGTTACATAGTGAAACTGGAAATCTATTAATATCTTCAAGTTTTTGAACTAATGTTATTTTTAATCTTTCGAAATCTTTTTCTAGAGAAGGACATTGGTGTTTTTGGATAATTTTATTAAATTCTTCATCAAAACGTGGATGTGTATCAAATGTATAATCATCCAGTTTACTCATCATAATCCCTCACAACATATTCAGGGTCACGGTAGAATACAAATTCATAATCTAATTCTTTATTATTTTCAGCAACCCTCCACGGTAAATCTCCATGAGAATAGTCGCTAATCTCTTTTGCACTCATACGTGAAATTTTATTAATAGTATCATTGATAACATCAATTTCTTTTTTATTTAAACATGAAATATCTGGTTTTTTTAAAGAAGTATATTTATATCTATTATAATTGATTACTTTTTCAATTGTTTCTTTGATTTTTCCTTCATTTATTAATTCTTCTTTTAATTCAAGAAAATGTGATGATATTGGCCCGTTTGTTTTTTTAATATACTTTTCACCACTAATTGGTATTTCATATAATTCATAATAATTAAAATCTGAAAAATACATTAACTTGTACATTACTGTTCTACCAAAGTTAGGGTTTGAACCACATTTACTTATGATGTAATGTATCATAGATTTAAGTTTTTCTGGAAAATAAGTAATATCCTCATTCATAGTAATTCACGCCTCCAAGAATTAATAGATTATCTTTAATTTAATTTATATAAGTTTAGTTTATATAAATATTTAGAAATATACACTTTTTAAAAACATTGTATGATAAATAATCTGTAGTTTTGAACCTAAAATTCTTTCTTTCAACATATCCTTAATCAATTTCAAATAAAAATACATACACGATATTGTAAACTGATTTAATCATGTGAAATTCATCTAAATTCTTTTAAAGATAGAAATACTATAATCACAAGCCTTTTTTAACACACTTTTATCAAATTTTAACCATGATAACTCCAGTTCTGAGTATAGCTACAATAGTTAATCATTCAATAACCAAATTTTGCAATACACATATAGTTAAGAATTGTTCAAAGCTGATGCTGCAGATATAAAAGTAATTTTATTTAACTGTTGAGAACCAATATCTGTTAATCCCTAATCAGAATCATTGTTGATTAAAATAATCACAGTAATCAGCAATTGGACAGGATTCACATTGTGGATGATTAGGTTTACATATTGTTTGGCCAAATTGAACCATATAATCATTAAGAACCAGCCAATCTTCTTTTGGAACTGTTTTAATTAAATCTTTCTCTGTTTCTTCAGGTGTTTTTGTATTTGCAAGACCAATTAGGTTAGAGATTCTATGAACATGTGTGTCAACAGGAATTGCAGGCTCTTCAAATGCATAAACAAGAACGCAATTTGCAGTTTTTCTACCTACTCCTGGTAAAGTAAGTAACTCTCCCATATTATCCGGAACTTCACCGCCGAACTGGTCCAATAAAATTCTTGAAACCTCTTTGATTCTTCCTGCCTTTACACGATAAAAGCCAGCAGATCTTATTAGCTTTTCAATTTCTTCAATTGGTGCATCAGCTATTTCATTTATGTTTTTATAAACTGAAAATAATTCGGCTGTAGCTTTATCGGTGTTTTCATCTCTTGTACGCTGTGAAAGAATAGTGCGGATAAGAACCCTATAAGGGTCTTTATCTTCAAAAAATCTTAATTCATAAATACTGTCTAATCCGCTGATAATCTGCTTAATTTCCTCTTGTGTTTTAACCATTTATCTATTCCTCCACAAGTTCTAATTCCAATCCTATTTTTTCCATTGTTTCAATGAAATCCGGGAAAGAAACATTGAACACTTCCCCGTTTGTAACAGTAACAGGATATTTTAGATTTATAAGTGAAAATGCCATAGCTAATCTATGATCACCATGAGAATCAACAGTTCCTCCATGAATTCCTCCACTTATGCTCATTCCATCTTCATATTCCTCAATTTCACAGCCAAGTTTTTCTAGTTCACGACAGGTTGTATCAATTCTATCAGTTTCCTTTACTCTTGCATGGGAAACTCCACGAATATTTGTTCTGCCTTCAGCTAAAGCGGCAAGAATAGCTACAGTTATTAAAAGATCAGGAGTATTTGAAAGATTCACATCAATTCCTTTTAATTTACCTTCTGATGAAATTTCAACAGAATCCTCGTTTCTTGTAATTTCAGCACCCATTTGTTCAATAATATCTAAAATTACTTTATCCCCCTGTTTTGAATCTTTAAAGAGATTTTTAACAGTAAGTTTTCCCCCAGCTATTGCAGTTGCTGCTAAAAGGTATGATGCTGATGAATAATCTCCTTCCACTATGTAATCTGCTGGTTTGTACTGCTGTTTTGTTATTGTATAGTGAACAACCTCACAGTCTTTAATTCCTTTACCGCAATCTTCATGTTTTGTATATGGATTTTCTTTAATAGTTACGCCGAATTTAGACATGATGTCAATTGTCATGTTTACATATGGTTTTGATTTAAATTCCGGCAGTACCAGCAATTCCACTCCTCTTTCAGATAATGGGGAGGAAATTAATATTGATGAAATAAATTGTGAACTTATATCTCCAGAAATATTTGTAGACCCTCCTTTAAAACCTGGCTGAATTTCTATTGGGCATTTTCCATTATTATTAATTGACTTTGCTTTAATTCCCAATGGTTTAAGAGCATTTAAAAGATCTGACATTGGCCTTGTTTGGAGAGATGAATCCCCGGTTAATATTGTTTGATTATCTGCTAGAGCTGCGATTGATGTCATTAAACGTAAAGTAGTACCGGAATTACCTAAATCTATTGGAACATTCTGATTGTTGTGTAAATTAGCAGTTCCAGTAACTTCAATATAATCTTCTTTTGGTTCTATTTTAGCACCTAAAGCTTTACAAGATTCAATAGATGAAAAAACATCTTCAGAAAGCAGTATATTATATAATTTTGATGTACCTGATGCCAATGAAGCTAAAATAATAGCTCTGTGAGAATAACTTTTAGAAGATGGTGCTTCTATTTTTCCTTCTATTTTATTAATTTTTTTTGCTTTAAGTTTCATTGCTAAAATATCTATTTTGAATATAATAAAAACTTAACTAATTGTAATTGATAAGACTTCTATGGTTTTAAATAATAATTAGTATAATACCATAGTTAAAATAAAAATAACTAAAACAATAGCTAATAAAGCTAATAAAATATACTTTAAATTAAATTTTTTATTATTTTGAAGATTTTGGGAAACGAATTTCCATGTTAAAACATTATCTTCCTCAGATATTAACTTAAACTTAATGGTTGGGAGAAAAAGAGAATCTCCGAAAGAATTTCCATTTTTTCCTAAAAATATGAATTTAACGCCTTTTGGAACAATTATAATATTTAAATATTTGAATTCTGTTGATTTATCAATAAAGTTCACCAGGAAAGGCAAATCAGAAGAAAAAATTCCGTCTTCAGCAAGGTCTTTCATTAAAGGAACATTTTCTCTTAGGTAAAATCTGGAATCCTGATTTAGAACTTGTGCATTATCTTCAAGAAATGTCATAATTTCACCAAATTTCCTTTTTGTAACAAAATTAATAAAAGAATCAATTGACAGCTCCATAGAAAATTCTTCCCCCGGATTTAATACGACTGTATCAATATCTTTAGTTTGAATAATCATAGCTGCAACTTCTTCACAGTCAACCTGCATGAAATTTGTATTGCCTATTTTTTTAGAAGAATCCATGTCTGTATAAAGGGGAATAAATGAACGGTTATCAAGTTTTCCAATAAGTGGAGTTATATCTACAGGCTCATTCAGGTCAATATCACTAATGTCTTTTTGTTGATTATCCTGAAAATTAGATTTTATGGTGATGGGCAGTAGTAATTTAGCATTAATAAGCTCATCGAAAAATTCTTTTTTTTGTTTTTTGCTCATATTATTAAGATTAGCTTTCAACATTGCTTTTAATTTACTGTTAGTCATATTTTCACCCGGAATATATTAAAATCCTGTTCAACACATTGCCAAATAAATGTATTATCCTTCTTTTCAATTTGTCGAAGCTTTATAATAGAGCTGAAAGTATATTTCCAAAATCAGCAGCTAAATTGTCAGCATTTGCAATTAATGTGGGTTTTGGAAATATAAATCATATTTAAATATTCATAGTTGTTATTAAAATTCTCACTTAAACTAACACAAATTGGAATTTGAGATGTGAAAACATCATTTTTAGCATTTTTTTATTTAAAAAAGGGAACTTTTTCCCTTTAATAAAATACTGAAATATCATCCAATGGTTTAACATCCGTTTTAATATCTGTAAAGATACAAATTATGTCATATTTGTTATTAAAGTTTGAAATACCTTTAAATTTCTTCCATTTTTTACATTGTTATTTATGAAAAATTAGATTAATAAAATTTACTTTTCATGCCCATTTTGAATAGCCGCCATTATTATAACACTGTTATATCAAATAAATAAAAAAAATATTTGCAGTTTATCCTACTTAAAAAATTTCAATAAAATAATATTGCTTTTTCATTATTCTTCCATATAATCAAGATACTTCCAAAACATTATTTTTGTTTAAATTTATAGTAGAAATACAATTATTGCCACTATTATATTCATTATCAATAATATTATGGTTCGTTTATCTGTTTTTTTGTTATGATCTTTTAATAATAAGATTATTACAGTCAATATTAATATTATCTGTAGTATTGTTAAAATTTCTATTATCATAATTAACCTTTTATATTTAAAAATTCAGAAATAATATTTGAAGGGGAAGTTTTTTAACTTCCTTTCAAGTATTCTAATATTGCTATAATCAAGGACAATAATGATATAGCAATATTTTTATTTCTAAATTTTTTTTATCAATATTTTACAGTTCTTTCTAGCTCTATTACCCTACAAAATTCAAAATTTATAGCTTAAAATCAAAAATATA
>CAYPJH010000176.1:0-2039 GCA_964411035.1 uncultured Methanobrevibacter sp.
CGTGTAAAATTCTATTTACTTTATGTTAATAATGTTTAACATTATGTTATATAAACTTTACTATTAATGGGCATTTGAAATCCCAATAGCTAGAACATTAACTTTACTTTTAATGGAACATCAGAAAATAAATTGCAATAACTGGAATAATTAAAACACCCATTAAATTAGACTTTCCAACACCTAGATATTGAGGAACAAGGCCTAAAGCTGTAAATGTTACAAGTAAGAGAGTTATAAAAAAAACCGGACCACCATAATAGAAAACGAAAATATAGAGAATTAAAATCTGCATTAAAATAACAGCTATTGAAAGTTTTCTATAATCAACACCCGCCATTATTTTTGAAAAAGAATCCCCTAGTTTAAGACATATTACTAAAGAAAGTGAAACAGCTATAAGAAGTGTGAAAATGAAGATCAATAAATAGCTAAATGAAGTTAATTTATGTTTCATCCTAAAACATTGAAAAAAAACCCCTTCTTATTTTTCCTTAAAACACCATTTAAAGGATTCTCTACCCATCCTTAAAAAGTATTATTAGGAACATAATTTTTATTACTAAAATTAGGGAGGTTTCCTAAATTTACCATCCTAAATAAAAAGTATCAAATTATCTTCTAATAAAAATTTTACAATATTATCTACTTGTATATCTAATATTTCGACAAAGAAGAATTATTTAATCATATTTTAGCCAAAAAAAACAGACGGATAGAAACCCAGAAAAAGACCTAACAAATTGACAATCCAAAGAAAATAATAATAAACATTATTTGCAAAAAGTAAAAAAAAATAATAAAAGTTATTGTTAAGTGATGAGTCCTAACAATAATAAAAAATCAATGAAGTATTTATCCAATATATCTTAAATCATCATTGTCTGAAGCAGGAGGACCATTCATTAATTCCTGTTCGAGTTTATGAGCTTTATCTAACATTTCACGAACTTCTTTTGCCTTTTCTTCAAGTTTATCCGTGTTAATTTCGAATTTTAGAAGTTCAGTTAACTTACCAAGCATAGCTTCAGCAGATTCTGCATCAATAAAGTAACCACTTGTTTCTCCCATTAAACAAGACCCTTCTAAACCGAATCTTTTTCCAATTCCCAATAATAATCCTGAAGCTCCAACAATTCCACCATCATTAGACCTGATAGTAATATCTGCTTCTTTTAATTTTTCAATATTTTCTTCACAAGTTGCAGCACCAAATATTTTAGGATTTTCAACAGGCTGGCCTGTAGCTAGGCCTCCAAGAGTGTAAATAGAAGATATTTCAAATTTTTCAAGAAATTCCAAAATGTCTTTACATATTGTATATTGTGCTTCTGGAGATAATCCTTGAGTATTTCCAACAAGAAGAATTATATCAATATTATCTTCACCAAGTTCTTTAATGTAGTATAACTCATTAATCATACTTTCAATAATGCCGTTATCCCCAACAAATACTTGAGGCGGGAATGAAGGAGAGTAGATTTCTGCAAATTTTACTGCATCAAATTCATCTATCATGTGGTCTGCTGCAAGTTTACCAACATGACCTAAACCTGGAAGCGCTTCTATAAATATCGGATTATTTAATTCAACTTCTTCTAGTACATTAATTTCCGTGTATTCCATTTTTTCATCTCCTTTATTTATTCATGGTTTCTTTTTTTAATATACGCCTATACTTACCGTATTTATCTTCAATTGAATATTTTGAAGGATAAATAACATGAAGTGACCCCCCACAATTAGGGCATTTATCTTCAAGAGTATATATTCCACACTTATTACATTTATGCATTTTCATTTTCATTAAAAAAAATCTCCATGAAATATAATAATATTTAATCTAATTCTCTTAAAAAGGAACCATTACCGCCAGATTCTTCCACACGAGCAATACATCTTTCAGAAGCTGCTTTTAAAGCTTTTTCAGCTAGAATATAATCACTTGATTTGACTGTGATTCTATATCTTGGAGCACCAACACATTGAACACTAATTTCTTCTTCATCATCACCATTATCTTCAGCATGTTTTAAAGC
>CAYPJH010000177.1:0-1954 GCA_964411035.1 uncultured Methanobrevibacter sp.
ATGTTTGCTAGAGGTATTATTTTCTCTGCATTACCAGAGACTCAGGCTATTTACGGATTCTTGATTGCAATATTACTTATGGTATTCGGTGGAATCTTAGCTTAGGAGGCATTCTATGAGCTCAGGCACTGATAAAATTATTTCAAGCATTATGTCTGAAGCCCAGGAGAAAGCTGATAAAATCATTCAAGATGCACAAGCTGAAGTAGATAAAATTAATGCTAAAGCTACTAAAGAAGCTGATGCTGAAAGGAATAAAATTTTAGAAAACGGTAAAAAACAATCTGATATGAGATATCAGCAAATTATTTCCGAAGCTAAGATGAATGCTCGTAGAGCAGAATTAGATGCTAAAGAAGAGGTAATTGAATCAACTTTTAATAAAGCATTAGAAGAATTATCTCAAAAAGCTTCATCTAATGATGCTGAATACACAGATTCTTTAATTAAAATGATTGAAGAAGCAGCTACTGAAATTGGTGGTGGCGATTTAATTGTTAATGTAAAAGAATCTGATGTTAGTACTGTTAGTGGTAAATTAAGTACAATAGCTACCAATGTAACCAATAAAGTTGGTGTTAAAACAAGCTTATCTTTAGGAGATGCTATTAATGTTATTGGTGGAGCTGTACTTATAACTGCAAATGGAGATATTGAAGTTAATAATACTATCGAATCAAGGTTAGATAGAAACAAAAAAATATTACGTAGTGAAGTAGCTAGTGTTTTATTTAATCTTTAGGAGGATAAATTATGGCTGATGAAATTGCTGCACTTATTAGTTCAATTGGGCTTACTGGAGAAACATTCTTAGTTCTCTGTATTCTCGCAGTTGTTGTTGTAGGCGCTATTGTTGTAATTATTGCAACTAGACCAATATTAGACATTTATCCTTATCTTAATCCAAGTGCTAGAGTAAGAGCTAGAAAAGGAAGACTTTTCACTGAAAAACAAATTAGTGAACTTGTTGATGCAAACGATGTCAACGAAGTAGAAAGTTATCTTCAAGGTTTTCCTGACTATGCTGAAACTTTAGATAATTATCCATTAGATAAAGCATTAGATGTTCAAGCTGCACAAACCTATGATTTCATTGCAGGTCTTGCTCCTAAAGAAATTAAAGACCCTTTTGTTGTCATGTCTAAAAAAACAGATGTGGATAATATCAAATCACTTTTAACAGCTAAAGAAGTAGGACTTACTTCTGAGGAAACCAGCGAATTATTAATTCCTGGCGGTCATTTATATGAAGATTTAGTCAATCTTGTTGATGCTGAAACTGTCACTGATATTGTCACAGGTTTAGATGGCACAGAATATGCTACAACTTTAGAAGATGCTCTTCCAAGTTATGAAGATACTGGCATGATTCTTCCTTTAGAATCTGCTTTAGATAAATACTACTTGAAAAGATTACTTGCTTCTTCTGATGTTCCTGCAGATGAAAACAGACAAATTGTATTCTCATTTGTCGGTACAAAAGTTGATATTGCTAACTTAAAATTAATTATAAGGGCTAAAGAAGATGGTTTGACTTATGACATGATTAGTCCTTACATATTAGATGAAGGGTATCAATTACGTGAATGGAAACTTAAAGATTTAATGGAATCACCAGATGTAACTAATGTAATTTCTGGTTTAGAAGGTACAAAATATGCTGAAGCTTTAAGCGATGTTATGCCTGAATATAGTGAAAATGGTAATGTTGCTGTATTTGAAAGAGCTTTAGATGAATATTTAGCTTCACATGCTAAATCATTAGCTTCTAAAAAACCATTAGGTGTAGGTCCAATTATTGGATATTTAAGTCAAAAAGAAACCGAAATCAAAAATTTAAAAATTATTGCAAGAGCAAAAAGAGAAAAAGGATTCCCAAATTCTAGAATCATGGAGATGTTAATATGAGTTCAGTAGGAATTATTGGAGATTTAGACACTGTTTCTGGATTTAG
>CAYPJH010000178.1:0-1623 GCA_964411035.1 uncultured Methanobrevibacter sp.
CCTCGCGGATTTGAAAGGCTGCGATATGGCTGTGCTTTGCAATATCAATTTCAACCGTGAGCTTATCAAAAAAGCAAAGCAGCTTGGCATACCGACAGCAACAGACGTTCATGTGCTCAGCGACATTCACGACGAGTACAACCGTGACTTTATGGGCAGCGCCGACATTCTATTCTTGAGTGATGAAAGGCTACCATGCAACGCCGAGGATTTTATATGGCAAATAGAAAACCGTTATCATAATAAGATTATCGTGATCGGTATGGGAGCAAAAGGCGCAATGCTGCTTGATTCAGAGAAAAACGAAGTGTCCGTGATCCCTGCCTATCGCAGTGGAAAAGTAGTGAACACCGTTGGCGCGGGCGACGCTCTTTTTTCGTCCTTCCTGCATTTTTACAGAAAGGACTGTGACGCAAAAGCTTCCTTGCAAAGAGCGGTTATATTCGCAGGTGTGAAAATCGGATACAATGGCGCTTCGGTTGGTTTTTGTACAGAACAAGATATAGAGAAAAACATGAAAAGGATTTGATATTGTTGAGAGTACTAACGGTAAATAATGTTTCGTATCAGATCATAAAACTACTCGGTAAAGGAAAGGGCGGCTATTCCTATTTGGCGCTTGATGGCGAAAAGAAAGTTGTGCTGAAGCAAATCCATCATGAACCATGCGATTATTACGCTTTTGGAAACAAAATTGAAGCAGAAATCCATGATTATCATAGGCTGAAAAACATTGGGATACCTGTGCCGAGAATGATAGACGTGGATATTCAGCAGGAGCGGATCGTAAAGGAGTATATCAGCGGGAAAACTGTATATGAGATGGTGCTGCATGACGAATTGCCATTGGACTGTATGGATCAGATCAGGAAAATGTGCGGACTATTGTATCCGGCAAATACCAACATAGATTATTTCCCCACCAATTTCGTGCTGCAGGATGCTACGCTATACTATATTGACTATGAGTGCAACGACTATATGGAACAATGGAACTTTGAGAATTGGGGAATAAAATATTGGAGCAAAACGCCGGATTTTCTGGAATATCTCACTGCGGAGAGATGATCTACATCTGAATGAGGAATATACATTATCCAATCTGGAGATGACTTTGTTTTAAACTGATATTCAATAATACTATTTAACGGAAAGAGAGAATCTGTCATGTTAAAAATTGAACACTTAACAAAAACCTACGGCGATAAGAAGGCCGTGGACGATCTGAGCCTGCATATCCGCCCGGGTGAGATTTACGGCTTTATCGGCCACAACGGCGCGGGCAAGAGCACGACTCTGAAATCCGTGGCGGGGATTTTGCAATTTGATCAGGGCGAAATCTATATTGACGGAACCTCGATCAAGGCAAGCCCCTTGGAATGCAAGCGGAAATTCGCCTATATTCCCGATAATCCCGACCTCTATGACTTTATGACGGGCGTCAAGTATCTGCACTTCATCGCGGACATCTTCGGAGTCAGCGCCGGGGCTGATATGGCGGAGATGTGGCTTCGTCTGTGCGGCTGCAAGGATATTTTCTTTGTGGACTCGAAAACCGGCGAGGGGATTTGGCAAATTTTAGAATACCTCCGCGAACCCGGCGATGTTATGCCGTGGGAGGAG
>CAYPJH010000179.1:0-4955 GCA_964411035.1 uncultured Methanobrevibacter sp.
GGAACAGTAGATATCGGTTTACAATCCCTTTCAGGAGCAATGGAAAGAGGACATAATCTTACATATGTCTGTTATGATAATGAAGCTTATATGAATACAGGTATTCAAAGAAGTGGTGCTACACCTTATGGAGCAACAACAACAACTTCACCAAAAGGAAAAGGTAGTTTTGGAGAAGATAAACCTAAGAAAAACATGCCAATGATTATGGCAGCTCATGGAATACCTTATGTAGCAACTGCATCAATTGCATATCCTGAAGATTTCATGAAAAAAGTTAAAAAAGCAGCTGAAATTGATGGACCAGCTTATATCCATCTAAATCAACCTTGTACTACTGGTTGGGGTTATGATTCCTCAAAAACAATTGAAATGGGAAGATTAGCTGTTGAAACTGGTTCATGGATATTATATGAAATTGAAAATGGTGAATTTAACATTACTTACAGGCCAACTGAAAGAAAACCTGTAAAAGAATATTTAAAACCACAAAAAAGATTCAGACATCTTGATGATGAACATATTGAAGAAATACAAAAATTCGTTGATAGTGAATGTGCAGAATTAGGATTGTAAGGAGGGCTTATATTGAAAAAAATTAATGTAGATAGAGAATTATGTGATGGTTGTCTTGATTGCCAACGTGCATGCGAATCTCTTCATGAATCCTCCAGAATAACAATATTAGAGTATGATTCTTCATTTTACCCAATTGTATGTCAACAGTGTGAAGGTCAGCCTTGTTCCACCATATGTCCAGTAGATGCAATGACCAATACTGATATCGATAGTGAAAAATGCATCTCCTGCGGATTATGTAGTATGGTTTGTCCTTTTGGAGCTATTACAATTACTTCAAATACTGCTGAAAAATGTAATCAGTGTGCAGATAGAGAAGAAGGTCCTGCATGTGTTCAAGCATGTTCTAAAAGAGCAATATCTATTGTTGATATTGGCAAAATCAAAGCAGCAAAACAAAAAGAGTATATTGCTAAACTTGCAGGCAATAATAAAAACAAAGATAAGAAAAATAGCTTTGTTAATGTGATTACATCTATGGCAAGATCTAAAAAAGTTTTGAAACAATGAGGTATTAAAATGGATGACTTAATATTAACTCCTGAAGAATGTGTAGATTGTATGAAATGTGAACGTAACTGTCCACAAAACTCAATCCATGTTATTGACAGAGTTCCACTATTCTGTATGCATTGTAATCCTGCTAAAGCCCCATGTTTACTTGAATGTCCTGAAAATGCTATTGAATCTGTTGGTGGAGCCATAATAATCAATGATGAAAAATGTATTGGTTGTGGTATTTGTGAAAAAGCTTGTCCAATAGGTGCTATTAACATTGATGGTTTTGGAAATGTGCACAAATGCAATCTTTGTATTGATTTAGATCAAAAACAATGTGTAGCAAATTGTCCTACTGGAGCTTTAAAGGACAATGCAAAAGAACAAATTATTGAAAAACAAAAAAGAGTGGCTAAAGAATTTAATAAATTCAAAGACTTATTAAAATAATTATCTTCTCTTTTTTTTATTTTATTAAACAAAAAAATTTATATTACTTTTTTTATAAAAATCTATTTAATAAAAGATTTAAAAGGTTTTTATTTTGATTACTCAAGACATTATTAAAGAAACTGTATATGAAATATATAAAGATGCAGTTATTAATTTTCATGATGATATGAAATGTTCATTGGAAAATGCTCTTAAAAATGAAGAAAATGAACTTGCCATATTGAATATTGAAGCTATTTTGAAAAATATTAAAATAGCTCATGAAAAAGAGATTCCAATGTGTCAGGACACAGGTTTGCCTGTAGTCTATGTTAAACTTGGAAATGTTGAAGTTGAAAATTTAAAAGCAGGTATTGAAGAAGGAATAAAAAAAGCAACAAAAGAAGTTCCAATAAGACCGAATATTGTAGATCCGATAACACGTGAAAATACAAATATAAACGTTGGAAAACTAATACCTCCAATTGATATTGAACTAACTGATAATGACTATTTGGAAATAACAATCTTGCCAAAAGGATTTGGATCTGAAAACAATAATAAACTTAAAATGGCCTTGCCTGCTGAAGGAATAGATGGAATTAAAGAATTTGTTGTAGAGACTGTTCTTGCAGCTAAAGGAAAACCATGCCCTCCAACTGTTGTTGGGGTCGGTATTGGTGGAACCTCTGATATGGCATTAAAACTTGGTAAAAAAGCATTAATGGGAAAAATAGGTAAAAGAAACGAGGACCCGATTTTAGCTAAATTAGAACAAGAAATTTTAGAAGAAATTAATAACTCTGGAATTGGTCCAATGGGATTAGGAGGTATGACAACAGCATTAGATGTTAAAATATTAAAAGCAGACACACATACCGCAGGACTCCCTATAGGAGTATGTATCCAGTGTTGGGCAAATAGATTCTCAACAGCTAAAATATATGATGAATAAGAAGAGAAATTATAAATTCTCTTCTTCTTCTTTTTTAAGATTTTCAATACTAGGTCTTTTATGAGTGTTAATAAAAATTACTCTATCTCCAATATTAACAACTCTATCAGCAATTCTTTCTAAATATCTTGCAATAAATAAAATATTAACGATAGCAACTGCATAATCTGTTTTTTGTGAAATAAGTTCTGTTATTTGTTCTAATATTTTATCAAATAAATCATCGACTTTATCGTCATCATCAGGAAGTTCTTTAGCTATTATGATATCCTGATTATAAAATGATTCTACACCTGATGTTAACATGATTTGCACATAATCTGCCATATACCTTAAATCATCATATAATGTTGATGAAATTTCCACATTCTGAATTTCTTTAGCTGAAACTGAAATATTATCACATAAATGAGCTATTCTTTTAATATGTGAAATTACCCTAATAGATGATTCAATATACATTAAATCAGTAGCTACAGGTTGTTCAACAGCTATAAAACGAATACATGACTTTTCAATTTCATAACCATAAATGTCTAACTGTTTACTCATGCTTTTTACTTCTTTAGCAATATTTTCATCATAATTCTCAATTAAATTGCTAGACATTACATATAAATCTATAGTTTGTTTACAAAAATGTTTAAGTTCTTTTTTAATAGACTTAATTCTCTCTTTAAATATAATTGATGGATATTTTTTACTTTCCATATTATCCCGCCTAACTTATTCTATTTTATTTATTCAACATCAAAGAAAAATGAAGTAAATAATAAATTATTAGTTATTGAATAACTATACTCCTTAAAATTTATATTATATTTTTCAAACACAAATTCTTTTTTAGAATCCGCATAACTTTTAATTAAACCATTGGATTGATTATTATTAAAAACCTTTGATTTCATTATCCAAACCTTCCAGTAATATATTCTTCGGTTTTCTTTTCTTTAGGATTTACAAATAGTTTATCAGTTAAATCTGTTTCAATTATTTCACCATTTAAGAAGAAAGAAGTATATTCTGAAACTCTAGTAGCTTGTTGCATATTATGTGTTACCATAATAATTGTATAATCTTTTTTAAGTTCATGTATCAAATCTTCAATTTTTAACGTTGAAATAGGATCTAAAGCAGAACATGGTTCATCCATCAATATTACATCAGGACTTGTAGCAATGGTTCTTGCAATACATAACCTTTGTTGTTGACCTCCAGACAATCCCATTGCTGAAGAGTCTAATTTATCCTTAACTTCATCCCAAATAGCTGCAGCTTTTAAACTTTTTTCTACAATCTCTTTAATAGTCTTCTCATCATCTTCTCCATGAATTCTTAAACCATAAGCAACATTATCGAAAATAGACTTAGGAAATGGATTTGGACGTTGGAAAACCATTCCTATATCTCTTCTTAAGTCCACAACATCAACATCATCGTCATAAATATCTTTACCATCTAAAAGAATACTTCCTGTATGACTAAATGTTGGAGTCAAATCATTCATTCTATTAATTGTTCTAATAAAAGTGGATTTACCACAACCTGAAGGACCTATAAGAGCAGTTACGGAATTTTCAGGAATATCCATATTTACATTCTTTAATATTTGGTCCTCACCAAAAAATGTATTTAAATCTTTAACTTTTAATTTCATTATTTATTTCCCCATTATTTTTCTTTGATATCTGTCTACAGCATAATTAGTTAAAATAGTTATTACTAATACGATTATTACAAGCACAGCTGCTGTTCCATAAGCATTATCAAGTGAAATACCCTCAGTAGCTAATATATACAAGTGAAGTGGTAAAGGCCTACCTGGATCAAAGACAGATATTGGAACTGAAAATGATGAACCAACAGCATACATTACTGCAGCTGCTTCTGAAATAGCTCTGGTAATTGCCAATATGACCCCAGTGACAATTCCAGGTAATGCCGCAGGCAATACAACTAAATAGATTGTTTGCCATTTTGTAGCTCCTAAACCATAGCTTCCTTCTTTATAACTTTGAGGAATTGAAGATAATGTAACTTCTGAAACTTGAAATATAGTAGGTATAGCCATTAATGCTAAAACTAAACCCCCGGATAAAATACACCAGCCTAAATTTAGAAATACAACAAAAAATGCTAAACCGAATAAACCGAATACAATAGATGGAATTGAAGCTAATGTTTCAGAACCAAATCTAATAAATCTAACAATTTTTTTATTTGTTGCATATTCTGCCATGTATATTGCTGCACCTACACCTAATGGTGTTGCAATTAAAACCGCGATTAATGATACATAAATACTGGAAACAATCATTGGGAAAATACCGCCGTATTTACCGGCATCAACAGGGCTTGACAATAAAAACTCAAGATTAACTACTGGAAGTCCCTTAAATAATATATATCCCAATATAATAACAAGTATAGCTATTGTAACTACACCAGATAATGTAAAAACTGCATTCATTATTTTTTGAGAAGTTTTAGC
>CAYPJH010000180.1:0-2106 GCA_964411035.1 uncultured Methanobrevibacter sp.
AATGGACCACCGGTGCTTTCGGTTTCTACCAATGGCTGAATACGAAGGCTCCCGTCACCTTTCGGGAAGCCGGAATGGGAATGCTGAACCGGATGTTGGGCAGCGTCATCCCATCGCAAATAGAAGTGGGGATGGGGCCGTCCATGAGCATGATTATCCGCCCCTCACTGGGTATCGACAGCCGGACTATGCCCATCGGAGGCAGTTTCGACACTCCGCTGTTGAACGGGGCGCTCTTTCATCAATCTACCTTCAGGGATTTATTCGGACTGAAAGGAGTGTCGTTCACCGCCGGGCTGCGCCTGGATTATGAGCGTATGAAGATGGATTATGACTCCGGCACCGGTCTGGACTACAAGGTGGGCATCAAGGGAGAGATGAAGCGGGGCGACGTCGTCATCCGGGAAATAGAGATGATGCCGGAGACGGCGCTGACCGTAGAGTCGCGCTACCGGGGAAGCATCGACAAGGATTATCTTCAACTGTTGCCAAAGTTTGCTTTGCAGTATGACTTTGCGCGAAACAGAGGAAACGTTTACGCTACGGTCAGCAAAGGTTACCGTTCGGGAGGTTACAACGTGCAGATGTTCTCCGACCTGCTGCAATCCGGCTTGAAGAATGACATGATGCGGCAAAGCAAAGAGGCGGTTATGTCCAACGTGCCGGATGCCTACAAAGAGTTGGTGGGTAATTATTTCCCCGATGCGGACGAGAATCCGGATGCAAAATCCGCCACCGTCTATAAGCCCGAACAAACCTGGAACTACGAAATAGGAACCCACCTGAACCTGTTTGACGGACGTCTGCATGCCGACGCCGCCATCTTTTGGCTGGAAACCCGCGACCAGCAGATTTCACGCTTCGCCCCAAGCGGACTGGGACGCGAAACGGCGAATGCCGGCAAAAGCCGCAGCCGGGGGGCAGAGGTTGCCCTGACAGCCGCCGTCACCACCGACTTCACGCTGAATGCAAGCTATGGCTATACACATGCCGTCTTTAGGGACTACATCACCAACGAGAAAGTGAACGGCGAGCTTCAGGAAATCAGCTACAACGGCAGGTACGTACCTTTTGTCCCCAAGCACACCATGAACGTGGGCGGGCAGTACATCTTCCGCATCCGTCCGGGACATTGGCTGGACCGCATCCAACTGAACGCCAACTACACCGGTGCCGGACGTATCTACTGGACCGAGGGAAACACCGCGAGCCAAGCTTTCTACGGCACACTGAACGGACGCATCAGCCTCCAAAAAGGAGGTGGGCAGATTGACTTCTGGGTGCGCAATGCCCTCAACAAGGATTACGCCTCCTTCTACTTTGAGAGTATGGGGAACGGATTTATGCAGAAAGGACGCCCCATCCAAGCAGGGATAGAGCTGCGATGCAGATTCTGAATCATCACATATCATCCATGGTATAAAGCCGGGATTCTATTTCATATCCCGACAATATCTTGGTCCTTATGTGCTCGACCTTGGCCATGAACGCTTTGTTGTCGTAGTTGCGGGCATTGCGCTTCACTTCGGCAACGAGTGCTGATTTGCCGTCTGTCCGTATGCCTGCAATGTCTATCTCGTTGGCTTCTTTCCCGGCTTTGGCCTCCCACCATGAGCCCATTTCACGGAATCCTCCCTCCTCTATAAGCTTCTGCCGGAAATACTTTTCAAGCGTCAGGCCGGAATATGTAGGATAATCCCGCATGACAATATCGACCAAATCACCATAGTTGTCAAGCTCAATCATGGAACGGTTGCGCTCGATAAAACGGAACCAGAACTGCAGGAAATTGTCGCTTATGCGGAAATGCACCGTGTTCTTGCTGCCGGGCTTGGACATGACAGGACGAAATTTAGATATGATATCATATGTATTTTCCAACCGTTCAAGATGGCCGCCGATAGCCATTCCTCCCAAAGCCGCAGTGATTTCAGCCTGCGACGTATGCCCTTGCGCAATGGCAAGAAGAATGGAGAAATAGGTGCCGTAATCACGCCCGAACTCAGTAATCAGCAGATTGCGTCCCTCCTCGATGAATGGCGACATATTCGACACAGTGAAGCGGAGCATGGACTCGGCCGTCACATGGCCGTTGTCGCATAGAAT
>CAYPJH010000181.1:0-6139 GCA_964411035.1 uncultured Methanobrevibacter sp.
ATGTACAATCAATCAATCAATACTTAAAAAAATGTTCATCATTACTAGGAATTAGAGAAATGCAAATCAAAACTACGCTAATATTTCATCTCACCTCAGTCAGAATTGCAGCTATTTTAAAGACAAACAACAAGTGTTGGCATGAATTTTGGGGAAAAGGCACACTCATATACTGCTGGTGGGACTTAAAATTGGTGTAGCCAATCTGGACGTCAGTATGGGAAGCAGTACTTTTAACTGTAGGAGGAGCAGCTTATGGTGCACGTAACTATGAAAAAATGAATATTAGCTTTTCATACACTGTGAAACTTGGATTTATAGTATCCATAATTCTTGGAGTGATAATGTATATATTTGCACCACAAATTTCACTGCTTTTCGCATACTCCCCGGAAACAGCATCATTAGCTCCACAAATCACTGAAGTTATGAGAATAATGATATTCTTCCTTGTATTTATGCCGTTTGGTATGGCAGGAAGCTGTATGTTCCAAGGAGTTGGAAAAGGTACAACCGCATTAATCATTACAATTATTCGATCATTAGCTGGAGAAATTATCCTTGCTTACCTATTCGGTATTGTAATGGGATGGGGATACGTAGGAGTATATGTAGGATTGATTGTAGGATCATTCATAGGTTCAATTGTTGGATATGGATGGGCTAGACTATTCCTAAAAAAATGTAAAGAACTTTTTATTAAACCAAAAAAAGTTTAAATCTCTTTTTAAATTTTGAAGGTAAAACCTACCTTCAAAATATACTTTAATTATAATATTAATCAAACAACTCACCTTAATAGATAAAACTAATTTTTATTCATACCAACTTAATTAAAATTTAAATAATAATTAAAAGATAAATATATTAGGTGAGTAATTAATGAAAATAGTTGTTGCGATTGGCGGCTCAATTCTTTTAAAAGAATATGATCATACAAAATTTCAAGAGTATAGTGAAATATTAAAATCATTATCCTCAGAACACGAACTATATGTTGTAGTTGGTGGAGGAAAACCTGCAAGAGACTATATTAACATGGTTCGTAACTTAGGAGCTGGTGAAGCACAATGTGATGATATTGGCATTGAAGTTACAAGAATCAATGCAAGAATATTGTTATCAGCACTTGGAGAATATGCATATCAAAAAATTCCACATAACTTTCAAGAAGCAGCAGAATATTCTGCATACGGCAAAATCATTGTTATGGGAGGTACTGAACCTGCACACAGTACAGACGCAGTATCAGCAATCTTAGCCGAATATATTCATGCAGACAAACTTATAAACTTAACATCTGTTGACGGAATGTTTAATAAAGATCCAAATAAATATGATGATGCTAAGTTAATTAAAGAAATAACTGCAGATGAAATGATGGAACTTATAAACGGAAAAGAAAACAAAGCAGGAACTTATGAAATCTTTGATATGACTGCTATTCAAATGATAAAAAGATCTTCACTTGAAACTATAATCGCTAATGGTTTTAATCCGGAAAATCTTAAAAAAGCTATAAACGGAGAAAATATTGGAACTAAAATTATAGCATAAGGTGGTAACTTGAATCTTATAGATATTGGGATTAACTTAATGCATACTTCATTTAAAAACAATAGAGAAGAAATAATTAATGAAGCTAAAAAAGTGGGTGTTTCTAAATTTATAATAACCGGCACTACAGTTGAATTTAGTCAGGTAGCTAGTGAATATGCATCACAATATCCAAATACTCTTTATTCAACAGCAGGAGTCCACCCTCATGATGCAAAAGATTGTGATGAAAATACTATTGATGAACTCGAGAAAATAGCTAAAACACCCTGTGTAGTAGCTATAGGAGAATGTGGTCTTGACTATAATAGAGATTTCTCTCCAAGAGATATTCAAAGAGAATGGTTTGAAAAACAGGTTCAGCTAGCTAAAAAACTTGATATGCCCTTATTTTTACATGAAAGAGATGCACATGAAGATATGGTTAATATTTTAGAAAGATATCCTGAAATATGTGAAAAATGTGTAGTTCATTGTTTTACAGGCACTAGTGATGAAGCTGAAAAATATATTGATTTGGGTTGTTATATTGGAGTTACCGGATGGATTTGTGATGCAAAAAGAGGCAAATCATTACAGGAAGCAGTAAATGTGATTCCATCAGACAAATTAATGATAGAAACTGATGCTCCTTTTTTAATTCCAAAAAACTTTGATGAAAAACCTAAAAATAATAAAAATGAACCTAAATATCTTCCACATATCCTAAAAACAATTGCTCATTATAAAAATGCAGATGTAGAAGAACTAAGTAAAGATGTTACAAAAACAACAGAAAAATTCTTTAATATATAAAATGGTGAAAATATGGCTGTAGAACCACATAAACATTGTCCAATTTGCGGAACTCCAATACCTTTAGATGAATTAGTTTGCTCTCCAGACTGTGAAAAAGTTTGGAATCAAAAAATAGCTCAACATAAAAAAAGCAGACTTGTTTTAACTGGAGTAATTATAATATTTATTATTGTATGGGCTATAATGATGTTTTTAAAATAGGTGTTTTGAATGTTATTATCCTCTACAAATTCTCTTGAAAATAAAAAAATAATTAAATATCGGGGCATTGTAACCGGAGAATCATTAATCGGTGCTAATGTATATAAAGATTTATTCTCAGGAGTTCGTGATGTTGTAGGAGGCAGAACATCTAAGTATGAAAAAGAAATTGAAAAAGCCAGACAAATTGCAGTTACAAGTATGGAAGAAAAAGCTGAAAAACTTGGAGCAAATGGAGTAATAGGCATTTCAATTTCTTACGATAATCTTGGCGGAACTATGGGTAACACAATACTTGTAAGTGCCTATGGAACTGCTGTAAAATATGAATAAACATGAAATTAAAAGTTTCTAAAGAAAAATTTCACAAATGGATGAAATCAATATTATGTATCTTTATTGGAACATTATCCGGTATCCTTACATATATACTATTCATCATTTTTAATATTGCTATTTTTGGTTGGAATTTAGGTTTAATATTTGCTCCGCTGGTAGCAGGTTATGTTGAAACCTTTTTATCTTTAAAACTTTTAGATGAAAGTATTGGTGCTGTTAGTGCATTTGTATTATTTATTGTAACAGTAGTATATGGATTTATAATTGCCAATCCTACTTTAGGCTGGAATCTAATAACAGTCGGATCTACAATTGTAATTATGCAGGCAGCATTTCCAACATTAATTAATTACATACTTTTAGTAGTGATTTTAGGAATTTTATCTTATTTTTTAGGAATATTCAAAAAAATAACCAGTAAAATATACGGTTTTATTAAAAAATTTTATTATGAAAAAATTCTTAGAAAGCCGCTTCCTATAAAAATAAAACCTAACACTTTTTACGATGAATTTAAAAAATGTATTGAAATAAACGATAGAGACTTTTATTTTTTAACTACAAATAAAACTTTAGATGAGAATATTGAAGAATATATGGGATTATATGTAGGAGCAAATTCTTTTGAAAAGAAAACTAAAATAATATCCTCCAACCATGTTAAAGAAGAAAAAGACTTATTGAAAAAACTTAAACTAGCTAAATTCCATGCACTGAACAATCTTGCAGATCTAATTGAAAAAGATGGGGGAAATGGAGTGATCGATTTAAAAATAGAATTTGAATTAATTGATCAAACCCAAGGACGATTTCAAGTTATAGCACATGGAACCGGTGTAAAAATCAAAAAACAAAAATAATCCCTCTATTTCTATTTTTATCTAAAATTACAGGGATTATTCTTAAATTATGGCAGTAAGCCAATCATTCTAAGACCAATATAAACCAAAACAACTGAAAATATTTTCTTTAACTTTTTTTCAGGAATCTTATGAGATACTGTGGCTCCGAAATAAGCTAATGGAATAGAAAACATTGCAATGAATAATAAATTAACAATACTTATATAACCAATTGAATATGGGAATGTATTAACGCCCCATCCAGAAAAGATATAGGAAGATACTCCTCCAATTGCAGTTAAACAAATATAAACTGATGAAATTCCAACAGCATCAACCATTGCAAAGCCTAAAAGGGCAGTTAATACTACAATTAAAAATATTCCGCCGCCTACACCTAAAAGACCTGAAAGCACTCCTATCAAACTACCTATAATAAAGGAATTAACAATGTTGAATTTAATTTTTGCTTTAACCTCAGGTTCATTAAGAGTAATAAAATTATAAATTGCTATAAATACTAAAAATATTCCAAAAATAAATTGTAAAATCTCTGTTGGCAAGATTGTTGCTAGCTGCCCTCCGATTAAACTTCCAAACATCCCAAAAATACCTAGTTTAACTCCAGGCTTTATAATGTTATTGTTTGATTTAAAATGTCTGTAAGCACCACTGAAAGATGTTGGGATTATAATAGCTAAACTTGTTCCAAGGGCTACAAGCATTGATATTGCCGGATCAATATCCAATGATTCCATTAAAAATAATTGAAGAGGAACTATTAAAAATCCGCCTCCAACACCTAATAATCCTGATGCAAAACCTGCTATAATACCAATTAAAATTAAACCTATTATATATTCAACTGAAAAAATTCAATCCCCCCAACAAATATAATTTAATTATTAAAATTTTATATGTTTTATATTATAAATAAATAAACATGAAGATTAATAAAATTATCCTTTCAGGTATGATCTTAATTCTAATTGGAGGGTTTCTTTTTATAAGCGATATTATAACTCCATTTATAAGACCTATTACTTATTTATTTTTAATGGGGTCATCAAAAGGCAAGGATATTTTATTTTTCACTTTATTCGGATTATTCTTAATCTTAAGCCAACTTCATAAAATTATAGCTATCAAATCCAAATCCAATAAATTTTTATTAATAAGCATTATAACTGCTACAATTATCTTCACGATAGCAATAATATTGGAAGTTTATTTACGGATGAAACTTGGAATTGAACTAAACACTATTTTTGTAAATATTGAACCATCGTTTTCAACTACAAGCATTTTGCACACTCATCTAATAAAATCTATTTTAGGCCAATCACTAATGGCATTTAAACCAATGATTGGAAGCAGTATTAATACAGGTGCCGGCCTATATAGCTATATTGATATATTTAGCATTCCTATTATTATTTTAATATTGTTGCTGTTTATTGCAGAAGTTTTCTCATTACAGAAAAGAAAAACAATAATTCTTGTATTATTAAGTTTTTTTGAAACAATTTTATTGATTGGATGTTTTGATGGTGGAATTATGGGAACACCAGGTGCATTAGGTTTATTCGGATGTATTCTGATTTATGTAGATGAAAAACAAATTTTATTATTCAAAGATGAATTAAAAAATAAAAAAAATCCTTTTAAAGCATTTGCAAGTTATATTAAAAAATATGAATTTGATGGTTCAAATACTAAAGTTAAACTCAAAAGATACAGCCCATATATGATTGGTTTATTTATTATAATCCTAAGATTAACCATATCAGTAATTGGTGCAAATCCTGAATTTTACGAAGTAGATATTGTCAATCCTGAAAATAATATTAATCTAACTGATCAATATCCTATTGAATATGTAGAGGCAACTGATAATAAAATATCCTACCGTATGTCCCCTACTTTAAATGAACATTATTTGACAAATAAATTATCTGAAAGTCTGAACAATAGCTGTGATTATTATACTGTATCCTGGAATTTTTACTCCTATTTTTAGAAATATCTGTCACTGCTCAAAAACTTCGCTAATAAAATATCTGCTGATTTTTAACCTGAAATTTCTTTTCTTTCTATTTTTTATTTATTTTTAATTTAAAATCAATAAATTAAAATAATAAATGACTATAAAAACTATTTTTACAAATTAACAGATACAAAAACACTAGAAACATATCTGAAAAGTTTTAAAAAAATAAAAAAAGAGTATAGAGGATAAAATCTCTATACTTTTGGTGTTACGGTAACTTTGTTTGAAATAACTGCGCCGTTATCATTGCAGATGGTTGTGATGATGTATTCGCCTGGTGCTAGGTTAATGTTTAATCCAACAGTACCGTTAACATCACTGGTTCTGTTATAGAATACTCCGTTGATGTTGA
>CAYPJH010000182.1:0-2770 GCA_964411035.1 uncultured Methanobrevibacter sp.
AAAACTGATGTCCGGCTGACTGTTGCACTTATCAGCTACTTTATAGACCGAATCTTCAATCTGTGCAAAAGAGTTTAATTTCAGATAGACTGCATTTGCATCAGTTTCGCTTTCAGACAGTAAAATCGCCAGATCCGCATCTTCTTTTGTTGGAAATTTATTTACAGTGTAGTTTTTAACACCTGCCAGTTTTACAATTTCCTCACACATAGGGGTTGTAACTATTTTCATGATTGTATTTATTAAACATGTTACTATATTTATATTATGAAGGTTTCATTATCATTTGAAAAAACAGCTACTGATGATTTGACTATTATGGTAGATGCTTTACGGGCAAGTACAACAATAACATTGGCTTTAAACAACTTTGAAGAAATCATACCCTGCTTCAGTCCTGAAGAGGCTATTGAACTTGGTCAAAAGCATAACGGGGTTGTTGCAGGTGAACGGTTAGGTGTGAAAGTTGAAGGCTTTGATGTTGGAAACTCTCCTAGAGAAGTTGAAAACTTTAAAATACCTCCAAACAAGTCTAAAACCCTAATCCTTACAACAAGCAACGGCACTAGAATATTGGAAGGTGTCAAATCAACTGTTTTAATTGGATGCATGCTTAATGCAAAATCAGTTGCCTGCAAAGCACTTGAACTTAGCAATGGTGAAATTGATGTTGTTATGGCAGGTTTTAGAGGAGAATTCGCACTTGAAGACTTTTTGGTCAGCGGTGAAATAATAAAATGGATAAATAAGCTTGAAAAAGATTGCAGTCTTACTGATTTTGCAAAATCAAGCATTTTAGCAGCAAAAGACTATGAAGAAGTTTCAAAAGCCATAATGAATTGTGCTTCAGGACGTAAACTTCAAAAAATGGGAAATAAAACAGATGTTGAATGTGCTATTTTAAGAAATGTCAGTGAAAATGTTGGAGTATATAATGACAATAAAATTAAACTTTTATAATAATAACAATAAATAAATAAGAATAATCAATATTTTATAAGAAGTGTAATTCTAATGAATAGAGAATACTTAACAATTATAGGCACTGCCCATGTATCTGAAGAAAGTGTTAAAGAAGTTAAAGATACCATATACGAGCAACAGCCAGATATAGTGGCTATTGAACTGGATAAAGGACGGTATACCCGTATAAGAAATCAAATGATGGGCATTGAAGAAGATGAAACAGTCTCTATAACTAAAATAATAAAAGAAAATCAGGTAGGAGTATTTTTAGCAACAACTATTCTTTCATATTTTCAATCAAAAATAGGGGAAAATGTTGATGTAAAACCAGGTTCTGAAATGATCGGTGCAATAGAAGCTGCAGAAGATTTGAATATACCAATAGCACTGATAGACAGAGATATCCAAACTACCATTCAAAGAGCACTTAACAAAATGACCTTTAAAGAAAAGGCAACATTTTTATTTGAATCAATATTCTCATTTTTTAAAAAGGATGAACTGGATGAAGAGATTGACATTGAAGAGCTTAAAAGCCCAGATAAAATTGATGAACTGATGGAAATATTTAAAGACATATCTCCCGGCATGTATGAAGTTCTTGTAAAAGAAAGAGACATGTATCTTGCCGGAAACATTTTAAACCTTCCACATGAAAAAGTTGTAGCTGTTGTAGGTGCAGGCCATAAAATCGGGATAAACAAATACATGGATAGGCCTGAAAACATACCTCCGCTTGAAGATTTATGCATAACCGATGATAAAAAAGGCATTCCATGGGTTAAAATATTTTTAGCATTAATACCAATCTTATTTGTTGTGATATTTTTTCTTGCTCTAATCAACGGGCTGAATATAACTGATAATGTTCTGGAATTTGTGGCAATAAGTATGATAATGGGATTTTTAGGATCAATCCTTTCAGGTTCAAAACCATTATCTGCAGTTGTAGGAGGCCTTGTATCACCTCTAACAATAATACATCCCCTGCTTGCAGCAGGATGGTTTTCAGGCCTGACTGAAGCGAAACTTAGAAAAGTTCGCAAAAGCGATATTGGCAACTTAAGCAAAATCAGCAGTTTAAAGGATTGCTGGCACAATAATATTGTCAGAATACTTCTTGTAGTAGTGGGGACAAATATTGGAGTAAGCGTTGCCACTTTAATCATACTTCCGTCAAAAGTATTTATCCCTTTATTTATGAAAATATTTGGCGGATAATAAATAGTATTAAATATTTCAATGAGAATATTATATACTACTTAATATTAATTTTTTAGGTGTTTAAATGTATCTCATATTTAGATGTGATTGCGGCAGAGTTTTATATGCAAAGGAAGGTATAGCTACCCGCAAATGTGTTTGTGGTAAAACATTGAAAGTAAGATCACGCAGAATATTTAAAAAAGTGGAAACAAGAGATGAAGCATCACAAGCAGTTCAAGAAATGCAAAATGAGATATATGGAAACACAGATTTTAAATTAGCAAGTGATTTGTAGAAATACGGTGAAATAAACAATGTATGAATCAGTTTTATATGTAATTATAATTGCAGTACTTATAATTTTAAATGGAATTCTGTCGGGAGCAGAATTGGCTTTTGTATCATCAAGAAGAGTAAAACTTCAAAAAATGATAAATGAAGGCAATAAAAATGCACAAATTGTTTCAAACATACTAGATAATCCAAACCAGTTTCTATCAGCTGTACAGATTGGAATCACACTTATCGGAATATTAAGCGGGGCTTTTGGTGGAGCAACATTATCTAAACCATTAGCATCCCTTATCGGACCATACAT
>CAYPJH010000183.1:0-5420 GCA_964411035.1 uncultured Methanobrevibacter sp.
GCCAACAATACTTGCAGGTAAGTTTGAAAATTTTACAATGGTTGCTCATGGTCCTTCTACCCATGATTTTAACCCTGTAGCTGTAAGTGAAATCAAGAAAATTGAGGGAGCTGTTAAAAAAGGACTTGAAAAAGCAGTCTACTCTGATAAAGCTAGTGAATTTGTAAGATATGAAAATGATACTGTTAAGCTTGGAGTTCAGTATTTCAATGAAGGAATGGTTATTCTAAGCACTCTTGCTCCAAACGGCAGCGATGATATTGACTTTGGTGTCGGTTTAACAATGATGATGCAAAGTAAAAGCAAATGTGCAGTTAAAGAATCTATTATTGTAGACTGCCATAATTCATTTACTCCTGAAAGTGGAGAGATACTGCCCGGTAATGCTGAAGTATTTGAAATTATTGATTTGATTGATAAGATAAACTGTTGTGATGAATATCATAATATAAGGATAGGTTGTAATCACTGTAATATGGGAAATTTGGATAAAACCAATGGTATTGGTGAAAGCGGTCTTAAAACAATGACAGTTGAAGTTAATGGTCAGAAAACTTCTTATGTTTTATTTGATTCTAATAATATGGAGATTGGATTTAGACAGGAGATACTTGATGCCTGCAGTGATCTGGATATTGATGAAATGGAAGTTATGACAACAGATACTCATTATGTCAACACATTATCTAGAGGCTATAATCCTATTGGAATTAATAAAAGAAGCGAAATTATTGAATTTGTACGTGACAGTATTGTTAAGTCAATAGCTGATTTGGAAGAAGTAGAAGTTGCAACAGGTTGTGAGATGATAAAGGATATTAAAACTTTTGGTCCTAATAATTCCACTGAATTAATATCAACTATTTCATCTATTGTTGCAGTAAGTAAAATTGCGGCTCCAGTGTTGTTTATATCTTCATTAATTATATTAATAGTATGGATTTTCTACACTGGAGTTTAATAATATTTTTTTAGAATAAACCTACATAGTTATAGAAAATAGTAAATGAAATTATCCATGTAAATAAGAATGGTGAAATTCCATCCCATAACCATTGGGAAAATCCGCTAACTTCATCTCCATATTTCTTTTGTGAGAGTTGTCCTACAAAATAAAGAATTATAAATGGTATAATTCCTGCAAATACATCATTTTTAAATCCAATCCAGCCTACTGAAAAGATTAATGAAACAAATGCTGATATGATACCGAAAATTACGTGAATAGTTGTTACTTTAATAGTAGTATCCATTAAAATCCTCCAAAATTAAATTATATAATATAAATATTATCTGGATAATAATATATAAAATATCCTATATTGAAACTACTGGTGAAATTTATGAAAACAATGTCTAATGTTGATATTTATACAATTACTGATGAATTAGATAATTTACTTAAAAATGCTCGTGTTGATAAGTCTTTCCAGCCAATGAAAGATACTGTAGTTATTAGATTCCATGTTCCTGGAACTGGTCGTGTTGATTTGGTGATGGAGTGTGGTGTGAGAATGCATACTAGCCAGTATCCTTTGGAAAACCCTACACAGCCCCCTACATTTCCTATGCTTTTAAGAAAAAGAATAAAAGGGGCAAATGTAGTTAGTGTTAAGCAGCATGAGTTTGACAGAGTTGTTGAAATCAAGGTGAAAAAGGATCAGTACTACACCATAATTGTTGAATTGTTTGATAAAGGTAATATTATTCTTTTAGATGAGGAAGATAATATTATTTTACCTCTTAAAAGGAGAAAATCAAGCAGCAGAGACATTAGCTCCAAACAAACATATAATTTTCCTCAAGAGCGTGAGATTAATCCTGTTAAGGCAACATTTGATGATTTGAAAAACTTATTTAAACATTCAGATAGTGATGTTGTAAGGACGCTTGCAAGAAGCGGTCTTGGAAGCCTGTATGCTGAAGAGATTATTTTAAGGGCCGGTGTGATTGACAAGAACAAGGAAGCCAATAGTTTGGATGACAGTGAAATTGAAAAACTCTACAATGGTCTTTTAACTATTTTTGATGATTTGAAAAATGATAATTTTAAACCTCAAATTGTTAGAAAGGATAATAGTGAAGATGTTGTTCCAGTTGATTTAAAGCAATATTCATCTTATGATAAACAGTATTTCAAAACTTTCAATGAAGCATGTGATGAGTTTTACTCTAAAAAAATCAACACCAGCATTAAGGATGTTAAGGAGAAGGCCTGGAATAAAAAGGTTGGCAAATTCAAAAAAAGATTAGAGTTACAGGAAGAAACACTTAATAATTTCAAAGATACAATTGTAACTTGCCAAAATAAAGGAGAGGTTATTTATTCTAATTATGGTGTTGTTGAAAATATTATAAATGTTGTAAACAATGCTAGGGCAAACAACTACTCTTTTAAAGAAATCGGAAAAACATTGAAAAAAGCTAAAAAGGACAAGTTAGATGAAGCGCAAATCTATGAATCAATTGATAAGATGGGAGTCCTAACATTGGATATTGATAATGTGAAAATAACCATTGATCCACATCTTAAGGTTCCGGAAAACGCTGAGAAATATTATGAAAAGGCTAAAAAAGCTAAAAGAAAAATAAAAGGTGCATTAATAGCTATTGAAAATACGAAAAAACAGCTTGCAGATATTGAAGCTAAAAAGGATGTTGAAATGGAGAAAATATTATATCCTAAAAAGAGAGTTAAGAAAGATCTTAAATGGTTTGAAAAGCTCAGGTGGTTTGTTACATCAGACAATGTTCTTGTTGTTGGTGGTAGAGATGCCGGCACTAATGAAAGTGTTGTTAAAAAATATTTAGACAATAATGATATTTATTTGCATGCAGATATACATGGTGCAAGTTCAATAGCTGTAAAAGTTGGCGGTAATGAAGTTAGTGACAATACCCTTCAAGAATCCGGAAGTTTTGCTGCAACATTTTCATCTGCTTGGTCGAAAGGTTTCTCATCTCAAGACGTTTATTGGGTTTCTCCAGACCAGGTTTCAAAAACACCTGAAGCCGGGGAATTTGTAGCAAAAGGATCATTTATTATTCGTGGAAATAGAAACTATATTCGCAGTGCAAAAGTTCAGATAGCTATTGGAATTGTAGATTATGAAGGAAAAAGAATAATGGCAGGTCCAGTACAGGCACTAGAAGCCCATTCAGATAATTATATTGTTCTAAAACCAGGCTATACTAAAAAAGAAGCAATAGCTAAAAAAGTACTTCATAAAATCAATGAAGATGATCTCCTTTCACTAGATGACATAATAAGAGTGCTGCCTGCAGGAAAATGTGATATTGATGAGGAATATCATCAGAAAAAAAGATATTTGGAAAAACAAAATTAATCCTTTTGTTTTTCATATTCAAAATATTCCAAAGGATTTAGGATTACAACATCAATATTTGGATTAAACTGATTTACAAAGTTTGCATAGATTACAGGGTCTTGCTTGATTGGCGGGAATGTATTGTAATGCATTGGAATAGCTATTTTTGGATTAAGCCAGTTAGTTGCAAGAGCAGCTTCAAAAGGACCCATTGTAAATTTATCACCAATTGGAAGTAGGACAATGTCCGGCTTATAGATTTCCCCAATAATTGTTTTCATATCACTAAAAAGTCCAGTGTCTCCTGCGTGGAATATTTTGGTTCCATCTTCCAGAGTTATTAAAAAGCTTGCAGCAGAACCTCCAGGAATTGTCTCTTCAACAATATCTATGGCACTTGAATGTTTGGCTTCAAGCATTGTAAATTTGATGCCTCTAAATACAAATGAACCTCCGATATTTACTCCAATATTTCTAATTCCCTGTTTTGCTAAAAATAAAGATATTTCATGGATTGCAGCTATTGGTGCGTGGGTAGTGTTGGATATTTCCAGTGCATCTCCAAAGTGGTCTGAATGTCCATGGGTTAATAGTATTATATCCGGGTTTAGCTCTTCAACAGGCAGGCTGCATGCCGGATTGTTGCTTATAAATGGATCTATTAATATTTTTACATTTTCATCAGTTGTTATTTCAAATGCTGAGTGTGATAACCATCTTATTTCCATTTAATTAGCCTCCTTTTCCATATATTTTAATATTATTTCACGGTCAAGTTCAGTTGCTATTTCCCATGCCTTTTCAAATGTTAATCTGATTTCTGAAATTGGATTAATATCTGTATATATTGCCCCGTATTGCATGTCATCTCTACCTCTTCCATTTGAAAGAATTAGTCCATATGCATCATCAGTAATAAGATTAGTTGTGTTTACAGTAGGCATTGTTCTAATTTGCACTCCTTGTTTTAGAAGTGATGCAACAAGAATCATATAAGCCATATTGGATACATCAAACTCTTCAATTATCACTCTGGAATATATTGTGGGAATGTATGATAAGAATCTGTCTGATAATTCATTTAATGATGGTATTTCCAACATAACCTCTTTATTTATTTTTTCTGCTAACTTGTTGAATGCTTCTTCTGTGGTGATTATTTCATTGTCAAATAGAATAAAACTATTTAATAGCTTTGGAATCGGCAATGCTTCTGGATTATTAACATCAATTCTAATGTTGCGAGGTTGTTTTTGATTTGGAGCTCTTAAATTTGCAGTGGGATTATCATCTTCCTTAAGTGCTTTTGCAATACTTTCTGATTTATCTTCTCTTCCAAGATAAACATATTGTTCATCACCGAAAAAGCCTTTTTCTCTTTTTTTAGGTCTTCTTGTGATTTTGATTGGTTTTTCGTAATTTGGTCTGAATTCAAGTGTTTCTCCGAAATCTGATGTTTCTTCATCCAAATCTCTTGGCTTTAGCACTTTTGATGAATCTCTTTCTGCATATTCATCATCATCATGTTCAACATAAACATAATCATCATCGTCGCCATAAAACTCTTCATCGTAGTTATCAAATTCTTTTCTAATTTTTAATGGTCCATTAGATGTATCTGCTGTTGGTTGAGCTCCTGAAATTTCAGATAAAGAGATATTTGATTTTTTCTCAATGCTTTTAATATGATCTTTAAGAAATGCTCTTGTTTGGTCTGCTGATGAATCTATAAAATATGTCAATATAAAAACGATTCCTACAATTGCTATTAGCATTCCTAAAATTAATATTAAATCTATCAGATTATTGGAGTATCCGTAGTATGCTACAAAAACTCCAATAAGTAAAAGTATTATTCCTGATATTAATTTTCCTATTCTTCCCACATTTTCACCATCTATAATAACTTATAAGTTATGTTAGTTTAAATTATTTATTCTAGTATTAATAAATATATGGTTTTTCAAGTAATACATTTTTATAAAATAGTATTACATTTATATAGTAGATAACCTATAAACAGTAGTGGTGAAAATATGAAAAAAATTAACATAGACAACTCAGGACAAGGTGCAGCAGAATACATTTTAC
>CAYPJH010000184.1:0-1734 GCA_964411035.1 uncultured Methanobrevibacter sp.
CCTTTGCTTTTTTTCAGAAATTGTGGTCATAATTTCAAACAGAGATAGGGAGAGAATAGAACAAAGAAGCAGGCAAATACTGGCGGCGATAAATAGTGTATCATAAGTATGAACTTGAAGTCGAATAGCATAGATGATCTCTATATTTGCCAGGTTAATGATCTCCAGGAAAGCAAAGATAATGGTAGCGCTTAAGGACAATGCATCCTGGAAACTGTGCCTTCTCGTCATAAGGAAGATAGCAAGGAGGATAGCAAGGTTATAACTAACAACACACGAAACACGCAACGGTGTTTCAGAGAGTATCTGCGTTCGCGATGTGTTGGGAAATGTAAGATATAAATTCATAATAAGATTGATCATGCCAATAAAGACTACAGCTAAGGCAACATGCCAGAATAACTTATAATACCATGGATCATCCGAAACAAGAAATGTGTAACCCATGGGAATGAGAAAAACAAACGTATCGCTAATTGGGATATCCCCCAGAAGATACATTGACAAATATCCGGTGATAGCTGCAAAGGTTATCAACTCATAACGCATCTGAGGCCGGGTCAGGTGGAACTTATGCCGAACGAAATAGATCATTAGATACGCTTGAAAAGCATTGATAGCAATTTCAAATAGATTCCAAATCATTCCAGCACTCCTCCTTGATAAAAGATTCTGACTGCTTCAAAAACCTTATCAGTATATCGAACACCAACAGGAACGCGAATGTTGCCTGCAAGTGTAATCTCTGATTTCGTTATGTTGCGGACATAGGACAAATTGACAATAAAGCTCCGATGACATTGTACAAACATTTGAGAAGGGAGCTTTTCTGCTAAACTGGTTATGTTGCCTCTTATCTGTATAGGAATATCTTCTATTGGATGAACTGACAAATAGTGGCCTTGAATCTCAATGAAGATGATTTGTTTGCATGGCAATACTATTTTTCTTTTCTGCGTGTCAATGAAGATGGACGACCCTTGTGCATAACTCCACTGGCGATAGGCAATATCCAAGCATTCAAAAACTTGTTCATCTCGAACCGGTTTTCGCAGGTATCGAAGAGCGCTGACACTATATCCTTCGCAAGCATATTCTGCGTAATTTGTAGTAAAAGCGATACACACTTGGGAGTCTTTCTTCCTGATTTCTTTTGCCAAATCCAATCCGCTCATTTCACCAGGAATTTGGATGTCCAAGAACAGCATGTCAATTTCGAGACCATTCTCCCAAGCATAAAGCAGGTCTTCAGTAGAAGCAAATGCTTTCTGAACCACAGCAGAACTCAAGCTATGGGCATATGCCCAACGGTTAATCGCGTTAGTGATTGACTGTCGGCATAAAGTGTTATCATCACAGACTACGATATTCATATGTGCCCCTCCATGGTGCAAGTCATGAACTCAGGTTCCCCAATACAGATATATTATACAGAATCTCTCACCTTCTGCAATATATATTTGAAATAACAGAGTAACTTTTCAACAAATTATTTCTTTCCAAATTTTTCTTGCAGATACATGGATGTATTTTCCTGATATTCGAGACCGATGCGGCATCTGTGCCAAAAAAGAGGGCATTCATGCCAATGACAAATTCATCAAGCAAAAAAAACGTATGATATGGTCATGCAAAATGCGAAAGGAGGGAGATCAATGCGTCGAATGTGGGAAGCACTGAGCTATTTTCTGACTCGGTACGGTTGTTAGTACGGTGCGGTGTGGCCAGTGTTCG
>CAYPJH010000185.1:0-2844 GCA_964411035.1 uncultured Methanobrevibacter sp.
GCTTTAAGACAAACCATTAACATTATTCAAGGAGCTTATGCAATAGCTGCAATTAACTTAGATGAAAAGGATAGGATAGTTGCAACACGTAAAGACAGTCCGTTAATTGTTGGAGTGGGAGAAGGACAATATTTCGTTGCATCAGACTCCCCGGCTATACTGGATTACACCAGAAACATCATCTATCCGGAAAAAGATGAAATTGTAATATTGGAACCATCCGGCATTAC
Organism: uncultured Methanobrevibacter sp.; assembly: GCA_964411035.1. Classification (GTDB taxonomy): domain Archaea; phylum Methanobacteriota; class Methanobacteria; order Methanobacteriales; family Methanobacteriaceae; genus Methanocatella. Next base: position 231 of record CAYPJH010000185.1, read on the forward strand.
AATTAAAAACAAGGATGATGAAATCATTGAAAAGGAAATAGAAGTCATTAAGTGGACATCTAAAATGGCTCAAAAAGAAGGATATGACTACTTCATGATTAAAGAAATCAATGAACAGGCAACTGCAGTTAAAAACACTTTAACTGAAAGGGAAAACATTGAAAAAATCATTGAAGAATTGGAAGATATTAACAGAATCTGCTTTGTAGCCTGTGGAACATCATACCACGCATCCTTAATCGGAAAATATTTAATAGAATCAATGGCAGGCATTCCGGTTGATGTTATTCTTGCATCTGAATTCAAATACTCAACCAATACATTAAATGATAAAACATTAGTCATATTCATATCCCAGTCAGGTGAAACTGCAGATACATTAAAAGCATTGGATATTGCAAATAAAACATCAAAAACACTTGGAATAGTTAATGTTGCAGGATCTTCTGTTACCCGAAGAGCAGATTATGTGATTCACACACAGGCAGGTCCGGAAATAGGAGTGGCAGCAACAAAAACCTATTTGGCACAACTTACAGCTATCTACATGTTTGCAGGACTTTTGGCAGGAAATGATGATTTGATGAAAGAACTTTATAATGTTCCAAAATTCATTGAAGAATTATTGAAAGACGCTGATTTAGTTAAAGAAATAGCAGAAAGATATAAGGACAATGGAGACTTTTTCTTTATAGGAAGAGGATATTCCTATCCAGTAGCATTGGAAGGATCATTAAAGCTAAAAGAAATCACATATATCCATGCAGAAGGATTTGCTGCCGGTGAACTTAAGCACGGTCCATTAGCACTAATAGATGTAGGAGTTCCAGTAGTAGTTGTCCTGCCTCCGGGAAAAGATTACAGAAAAACAATGAGTAACTTGGAAGAAGTTAAATCCAGGGGAGCTAATGTAATCGCAATATGTGCAAATAACGATGCAATGCTAATATCAAAAGCAGATGATGTCTTTACAATAAATCCGGAAGTCAGTGATATAATCTCCCCATTGGTTTACATAATCCCATTACAATTATTATCCTATTATGTAGCTATTGGAAGAAAACTTAATCCGGATAAACCTAAAAACCTTGCAAAATGCGTTACAGTGGAGTGATTTAAAATGTTATCAATATATAAATTTTCAAAAGAAGATTTCAATACAATTTTCGCTATTAGTTTTTCAGAAAATGATCATAAACTATTCTTTTATGTAGATGGAACATGGGAAGAAGATTTAGAAACCGTTGACTTTATTTATGGTGAAAAAATTGATATTAATTCACTTAAAAGTCTGGATTTAGCAGAAAATCTTGAACTTTCAGATGATGTGCTGATTACTTGTCTTGGAAGGTTTGATAATTTGGGAGAATCTGAAGAGGATAGTAACAATATTCACACATTCCTTGATTCCTATTCTCAAATGATGAAACTTTCTTAATTTGAACAATACTTTTTTGATTCAAATTTTATTGGTTTTTCATCATCTTTTTTTTATTTTATATTATTTTCATATTTATTTTCACAAAATAGCTTTATCATACTAATTTTTACAGCTAGTTTTTTATCCAAAACCTTTATATACTAAATAGTACTATGTATTGATGGTGATGATATGTGTGGTATGACAAAATAATTTAATAATATTATAATGAGCTTTTTTATCAAATTTTCAGGATTTGATAAAAACGAGTATTATGTTTTGTTGAATGAAGTATAGTTAATGCTTAGAAAGTAGGACGCTTTTTGGGTTTTAACATAATGGGACAATACCTCAATTAAAGGTTTTCTTTAATGAGTTTTACACCATTTAATCATTAATTGAAAAATTAATGGAGTATTGAAATATGCTCAAAAACAGATTTAGATATAATCCAAAATATAATTAAAGCCATAAGGTAAGAATAGTATGTCTTCCTCAATAATATATACTATTTAAGATGTAACTTAATTTAGAAGTTACTGGAAACACGTAAAGGCCAATTGTTAAATCAAAATTTTTCCTTCCTATTTTGATTTAATGAAGATATGAAGTAGCTTAACCCCAGGAGTTACTTCATATCTGACCGATGTACTTTTTTTTATAAAATTAATCAGGTGAAACATTTAGCTGTGTTCTTAAATTTTACATTACAGTTAAATTAGTTAGAAAATTAGTTCCATACATATATATCAATTTTTATTTAAAACATGACTTTTCTATGGAAATTCATTAAATTTAAAATACGGTTAATATTTTTAACAGATAATAATCTAAACTATTATTTATGATGTCCTTTAACTGTAAATCATGTTTTTAATTATTCATGTGCTGAAGTTTCACTCATATAGTCAGATAAACAAGTTTTAGAAAAGCTTCAAAAAGTTTTAATTAGAATAAATTATTTTTAACAACATTTAACCTTTCATTCATATCAATAATACGTTTTCGGGAATTATTCTCTTCTGTCTGTTTTTCATCATAATTATTTTCACACTCAACAATAAACTTGGCTTCCTCTGATGTGGTAGATGGAATATTCATCTTCAGCAAGTTTCTTTCCACTCTTCGTTTAAGTTTTTCATCATCCATATCACATCCTAAGAATATAGGGGTTTTAACGGCTGATGAGATTCT
>CAYPJH010000186.1:0-2919 GCA_964411035.1 uncultured Methanobrevibacter sp.
AAGCCGAATACGATCTTGATAGGTTGCTGATTACTTCTGCGGCAGATGAGCTTGGCTTTGTTAAGAGTACTGCGTTTAAGCTGATGAACGCCAAAAAGAACAAGGTCAACAAGGCGGACAGGAAGCTTATCCTATGGGGAAACTTCATATCTGCGGGTAAAAAAATAGATGTCACCGAAAAAAGAGTTCACATGGGTGCGGACGATGTGGCTGTAATTCTGTTCTCGGGCGGAACGACGGGCGTAACGAAGGCAATTCAGCTCAGCAACTTGAATTTTAACGCCTTGGGGCTTCAGACTGCCGCCATGTGTCATGGTGAGATTCGTCATACCAGAATGCTTGCGGCGATGCCTATATTCCATGGATTTGGGCTTGGTGTGTGTATTCATACCATGCTTGAAGTTGGCGGTACAAGCATTCTCGTGCCACAGTTCAATCCAAAGTCCTATGCGGAGCTTATTAAAAAGGAAAAACCCAATTTTATAGCAGGTGTTCCGACACTGTTTGAAGCGATTACAAGAAATCCGTATTTGGATGGAGAGAATCTCGGTTATCTGAAAGGCGTGTTCTCGGGAGGAGATTCGCTTTCCGTTGAACTTAAAAAGAGATTTGATGCTTTCTTGGAAGCTCATGGGGCAACGGTACATGTACGTGAAGGTTACGGAACAACCGAGTGTGTTACGGCAAGCTGTTTAACGCCCTATAATCAGGAGCGTGAAGGCAGCATCGGACTTCCGTTCCCGGATACCTATTATACGATATGTGCTGTCGGTTCTAACGATACAGTGCCGTATGGGGAGCTTGGCGAAATATGTCTGCGTGGTCCGTCCGTCATGAAAGGATATTTAAATCATGATGAGGAGAACGCTAACACCTTGAGAATGCATTCCGATGGCAATATCTGGCTCCATACGGGCGATTTGGGTTATATGGATGAGGATGGATTCATCTATTTCAAACAACGCATTAAACGTATGATAATTACCAGCGGTTATAATGTATATCCGTCCCAGCTTGAGAACATCATCGATGCTCATGAGGCGGTACAGATGAGCTGTGTGGTGGGCGTTAGCGATCCATACAAAATGCAGAAGGTTAAAGCGTATGTTGTGCTTAAGGCAGGGTTTACTCCCTCGTCTGCACTTAAGCAGGATATTCTGTCTTATTGCAAGAAGCATATCGCAAAATATGCAATGCCTTATGATATTGAATTCCGTGAAGAGCTTCCAAAGACCCTTGTAGGAAAGATTGCTTATACGGTGCTTGAAAAGGAAGCGAATGCAGAGGCTATTGGAGCATAGCATTGCTTTTGCTTGAAATGATGTAATACTGTCATAAGCAAAAACCACCGATTAGAACAGCGGACTGTCAGATTTATTGACGGTTCGCTGTTTTTTGGCAAAATTCCAAAGGGAGCAGCATATAGTCTTATTGAATAAACGCTATCGGGAGGCAATATGGCAAATACAACCTTTAATGAACTCCGTGAGAAGGAGATAATCAATATATGCGACGGTGCTAGGCTGGGCAGGATATGTGATTTGGAGCTTGATGACTGTACAGGGCTAATCTGTTCCATCGTTGTACCGGGACCACCCAAATGGCTGGGGATAATTAAAAGTACGGAGGAACTGGTGATTCCGTTTTGCAAAATACAAAAGATAGGTGATGATGTAATACTGGTGGATATAGAAAACTTAGCCTGTAAGTAAAAATGTGGTTGAAATGGCATCTTGATGTGTGGTATACTAAAGTACGGCAGTGATAAAACGCTGCCTGAAAGGAACAGAAACTATGAAGTGCAGATATTGTCAAGGGACGGAAAGTAAGGTCATAGATTCAAGACCGACGGAGGACGGCACAGCAATACGCAGACGCAGGGAATGCGCTAATTGCGGAAGACGGTTTACCACTTATGAAAAGATTGAGGAGATACCTATCACGGTGGTAAAACGTGACGGCGCAAGGGAACCTTTCAAGAGCGATAAAATACTCTATGGTATTCAAAAGGCTTGCGAAAAGCGACCTGTTTCGTTAGCCGCACAGCATGAGCTGGTCGAAGATGTTACAAGGGAACTCTTTAATTCCTTGGAGCAGGAAGTGACTACGATAGAAATCGGTGAACTGGTCATGAAGCGGTTAAAGGATTTGGATGAGGTAGCATATGTCCGCTTTGCCTCCGTGTACCGTTCCTTTAGGGATATCAATACTTTTATGGAAGAACTTAAGACATTGCTCAAAGAGAATGAGAATATATGACAAATAACTTTTATGATGCGTATCTGCGCCTTGACCACAGTTCGGATATTTGCACAAGGGATGGTATTGTTACTGTGCATTCCCAAATGCTTAACAGGCAGAGTGGAATTTTACATGGCTTTACAACACGAATTGGCGGAGTAAGCCCTGCGCCGTTTGATACGCTGAACTTTAGCTTTAGCCGTGCGGATTCGCCTGAAAACGTCAGAGAAAACTTTAGGCTGCTTTCTAATTCCAGGGGGTTTGATTATAACAGTCTGGTTTTGGTGAACCATGAACATGGCAATAAAGCCATACGTGTTAATAAGTCCGATTGCGGACGAGGGCTTTATAGAGAGCCTTTGCCGCATTGCGATGGGCTGGTAACTGATGACCCCGATGTTACGCTGATAACGATTCATGCCGATTGCGGTGGTATTTTTCTTTATGACGAGGAAAAACGTGCAATTGGGCTTGCTCATTCGGGATGGAAGGGTACGCTCAATCGTATGGGACAAAGACTGGTGGAGACCATGGTAAACGAATATGGTTCTAATCCTCATACCGTAAAAGCCGTATTAGGTCCTTGCATTTGCTTCAATTGCTTTGAAGTTGATGAAAGCCTTGCGGAAGAATTTGTGACTGAATTTGGGCACACTCAAATTGCGAAACACGGAAGAC
>CAYPJH010000187.1:0-5689 GCA_964411035.1 uncultured Methanobrevibacter sp.
CAATCCAAACATTAGTTGAAAAAGAATTTTTAGAACAATTAAATCTTCCAGAAGGTTTTGTTCCTATTTCTGCTCTTTTAATAGGATATGAATCTGATAATAAAATAGATAGTCCTAAAAGACCAGAATTAGATAATATTAATTATATTTTATGAGTTTTTGATAATTATGGTAAAGATTTGTAACAAATGCGGATATGAAAATAAGGATGAGTATGATTTCTGCCCTAAATGTGGAAACCGGCTTACTGATGATATAAACAATCTTCAATTTGAATCATTAAGATTAACCAAAGAATCTAAAAGACGTTTAATTATTATTTCTTATATAATTACCATAGTCCTGTCTTGGGGTGGTGTTTTAATATATTTCTTAAGAACACAATATTCTGTTGGATATTTAGGTTTTTTTGGAATATTCATGCCCTTTTATTTAATACAAGCACCAGATAAGGAAATTAAAAAACACGGATATATAATGCTATTAATTTCTTTAATCGGAATTGTTTTAACATTTTATTTGTTATTCTACATATAAATTTATTTTTAGTATTTTTATTTTAAGGATGAAAACCAAATGGAAAGAATCACTATAACTTAAAATAAATTTAATTAATAAAATAAAAGAAATACAAGAAATCAAAGGATATAAATTAATAAACGAAAGTGAAACATATTCTGTCTTCTGTAACAACACTCGAAGATTATATTAAAGAACAACCATCATTCACATTAATAAACAACAGTAATGTTTTAGAAGTATCTTGGGATGAGTTAAAGAAAGCAAGTGTTGGTTATAAATGGGAGAATAATGAAAAAGCAACATTATTATCTAAAGATAACTAGGGGTTTTAATCAGATTTGAAGATGAATACAATGAAATTTATCTTAATTATTCCATTTTTTAACTATATAAGTCAAATTTCCCAATCTTATTGAATTTTTTATTTTTTTATTTCCTTCTAATATAACAAGGTTATTATTATAACATTTATTCAAAAGAATCATGGAAAATAAAATATATTAATTTCTTTGTTCATAATATCAATTAGAAAAAAGGGAAGAAATTTTAGGTTATTTTATAAAAAAATATGGTGATAAATGGAGGAGAATATCATGACTTTTGCTATTGCAATAAAAATCAATAATGGTCTAGTTTTAGCTACTGATAGTGCAGCAGTTATTGGAGAAATTGAAAATAATCAAACAAAAGTTCATCATACTTATTATAATGCAGATAAATTATTTAATTTGAAAAAAAGGAAAACCAATCGGATGTTTAACTTGGGGTGATGGAAGTATAAATGGAGTTTCTATCTCCACACTAACCAAAGATTTTAGAGAAAAAATCAAAGATATGGAAACTGTTGATGTAAAAATTATTACAGAAAAATTTTCTTCTTTTTTTGAAGATATATTAAAAGAACCAGCTGAAGTTAATGTTGGTTTTTTAATTGCAGGATATTCTGAAGATAATGGGCATGAACCAGAAATGTACATTATTGAAATTAAAAATGGTGTTCTTTTAAATATAAAGACAATCCCAATAACCGAAGACTTTTCAATTTCCTGGTTTGGAGGAGAAGATTATTTATCTAGATTCATTTTTGGTATTGATCCAAATATTGTACCTTTATTAACTCAAAACAAAATTGTGGATGAAGATACTGCTAATAAAATAGTAGAACTTTGTAAGAAGAATTTGCCTATTCCTTTAGGAACCCCTGAAATGCCTATTCAAGATGCTATTGAGTTAGCTAAATTTCTAGTTAATATTGCAGAAAACACATCTATGTTTTTACCAGGTCCTCAATTAGTTGGAGGTCCTATTGATATTGCTGTTATCACTAAACATGAAGGGTTTAAATGGATTCAAAGAAAACATTATTATACTCAAGAATTAAATATTTAATATTAGTGGAGGTTGCAAAATGATTTCTCAAACTTTTGTTTATTCACATGATGAGAATATTAAAGATAAAAATTTTGCAGTTGGTTCTTTAGTACAGAATACTGTTAACATTCCAGATTCAGTTTTTAAAATGGAAGTTGTATCTGAAGAATATTTGCATGAGTTAGATAATATTAAAGAAGAAATGTTAAATGGTGAATTTTTTTCTTTAGATGATGTGGATTCTCTTGAGTGAATATGGTGTTCCGGTCTTATCTAAAAAAGCATTCAATTTTCTAAAAAAGAAAAAGAAAAAGGATGTAGATTTATATCATAGGATAAGATTAAAAATAGATGAAATTCAGAAAAACCCAAATTCTTTTGTGGAATTAGTAAATTTTAAACCTTATAGGAAAGCAAGAGTGGGGGATTATAGGATAATATTTTTTATTTCTAATGAAAAGAAGATTAATAGTGTAGATATTGCTCATCGTAGAAAGATTTATAAAAATATTAATTATTAATTCTTTTTTTATTCCGGTTTTTATAACAATATTATATTATATTATTTTTAGTTGTTTTAAACAGTATTATAATATTTTACTGAAATTTTCAAACACTAAAAAAATGAAACATACAGCACTCCATTTTTTCACACTAAACAAACATAATTCATTGTTTTTCACTGAACAATAAGTTTTTTTCATGGTTTAAAGTTGAATAGAAATATTTGTATTAATTAGGCATAATATAAAATTAGTTAAAAAGTATTAATAACATTGTGTTGAAAAATGAATATCATAAGAAAAACAAGGCATATTATAATGTAAAAGATAACCTAAATGTTTCTATTCTGATGAAGATATGTTATGAATCCGCATTTGTTACACATGTTATATATAAAAATAAAGGAATTGATTATAGACTTTTGCCTATAATCATTTAATTTTACTTTTTTTCACACAAAATGGAATGTAATATCTCCAGTTAATATGCTGGCAATAACTCCACCATAATCCATTGTCATGTTTTGTGTAGCTGCCTGAATTGCTGGAGCACGGTCATAACCGGAACCCCAATCATAACCCCTGATATTACCAATTAAATCATCTCCATAAATTCTTTCAGCTGCATTATTATTAATAGTAACTATCACATTTGGTTTTGTATGATAAGTATATTCCATAATATCTACTGCTGCTTGATATGGTCTGTCTGGATCATCTAAATAAATATTATGGAGTGTTTGATGTTCACTATTAAAAGAACTACCTGGGTATATCCATTCAAATCCCTCACTTAAACTCCAAGTAGCAGCCATATCAACACCAGGAATTGCTCCTTCGCTGGTATCAGTAGCTATTATTAATGCATTCGTTGAAAAAACAATTCCAACAATTATTAGTATAAGAATTATTGGAATTATTTTAAATATCGTTTTCATAGTCAGATATATTCTACATTTATAAATATAATGTTTTCTATTGAAAATTTATTTATATTTCAAAATTAATAATTTATTAATATATATTAAAATGGTGATTTATAGTGATTATAAGCGGTTCAACTTCACAAGACCTTGCAGCAAAAGTTGCAGAAAAGCTTGGAAAAAGATTATGTTATGTAGAAAGTAAAAAATTTCCAGATGGAGAAAGATATTTAAAAATAAATGGAAATATTGATGATGAGGTAATTATTATCCAATCTACTGCATATCCGCAAGATGAAAATATTCTTGAATTATTATTTTTAATTAAAACTGTTAAAGAACTTGGTGCAAAAAAGGTTAAGGTTGTAATGCCATATATGGGATATGCAAGACAAGAAAAAAGATTTAACCCTGGAGAAGCTGTTTCTGCAAAGATAGTTGCTGAATTAATAGAGTCTTCTGGAGCTGATGAATTTATAACATTTAATATTCATGAAAAATGTGTTCTTGACTTTTTCAACATTCCGGCAAAAACACTTTCAGCAATGCCTGCAATAGCAGAATTTATAAAAGATAATAATGAAAAGCCTTTAATTGTAGCACCTGATAAAGGAGCATATCCTTTTGCTCAAGAAATTGCTAAAATCCTTGATTGTGAATGCACATATCTTTCAAAAGTACGTCTCGGACCAGATAAAGTAGAAACCAGGATTGTTGATGTTAGATGTGATGGAGCAGATGAAACTGTTAATGTTGACGCGGTTAAAGATAAGAAAGCTGTAATTATTGATGATATTATAGCAACTGGAGGCACTATTGTTAATGCAATTAAAATATTAAAACAGTATGGTGCTAAATCAGTAGATGTTTGCTGTGTTCATCCAATTTTAGTTAACGGAGCAACAGCAAGAATTTATGAAGCAGGAGCTAACAGCATAATCTCAACCAATAGTATTTCATCAGATACATCTCGTGTTTCACTTGCAGATATAATAGCTAATGAACTCTAAAATATTATTTTTCAAATGCTCTTGGATAAGAGAAATATATTATTTAAATGAAAGGTGATTGTATGGAAATTAATAAGGAAAAAATTAAAGAGGATTTAATTGAGAAATCCAATGATATCTTAAAAAGATATAATGAACCTTATATTGTTGATCATATTGCTATTATGAACACCTCTAAAAGCATTAATTTCCTTGGAAATATGAGAGTAATTGTTGAAGATTCAGTTAAAAAAATAAAAAAAGAATTAGAGGAATCTTTTAAAGATTATGGCATCATCAAAATAAGAGACAGGAAAGTTGTGCCATGTTGTGCACCGCCATATGTTCATATTAGTTTTAACATAACAATTAATAACTAGTAGTTTCATAAATATAAGGGCAATTATAGGGGGTTAATTATGAAACAATTTGAACTCAACTCACCTTATAAACCATTAGGAGATCAACCTAAAGCTATAGAGTCCTTATCTAATGGTTTTTTAAATGGAAAAAAAGAACAAACACTGTTGGGAGTTACCGGTTCAGGTAAAACTTTTACAATGGCTAATGTTATTGAAAAAGTTCAAAAACCAACACTTATTATTTCTCACAATAAAACTTTGGCAGCACAGTTATATGAAGAATTTAAGGAATTCTTTCCGGATAATGCTGTTGAATATTTTGTTAGTTATTATGATTATTACCAACCAGAAGCTTATGTTCCACGAACAGATACATTTATAGATAAAGAAGCGTCTATTAATGAAGAAATAGACACTATGAGACATTCAGCAACTCAAGCACTTTTATCAAGAGATGATGTTATAGTTGTTTCAAGTGTTTCATGTATTTATGGTATTGGTTCACCGGAAGATTATGGTGAATTTGCTTTTGGAATTGCAGTTGGAGATATTATTGAGCGTGATGAACTTATAAAACGCTTAATATTCATGCAGTATGAACGTAATGATATAGAATTTGACAGAGGACAGTTTAGAGTTCGTGGAGACACAATAGAAATAAATCCTGTAGATGGAACATCTCCAGTTAGAATAGAAATGTTTGGAGATGAAATTGATGCTATTGGTTTAATAGATAGAGTTACAAGTAAAAAAAATCAGGATTTGCCTCGTTATATGATATTTCCAGCAAAACATTTTGTTGTAGGCCAAGACCGGCTGGAAGATGCAGTTAAAAATATTAATGAAGAATTAGATGCAAGACTCTTGGAATTAAATCAGATGAATAAATTACTAGAGGCTCAAAGATTAGAGCAAAGAACCCGTTTTGATGTTGAAATGTTAACTGAGATGGGTTATTGTCCTGGGGTTGAAAACTACTCCATGCATTTATCCGGACGAAACTGGGGAGATGTACCTTA
>CAYPJH010000188.1:0-2136 GCA_964411035.1 uncultured Methanobrevibacter sp.
GACGCTTTAGCCTTGTAAACCTGACATTTGTCAGTAAAGAACAGCAAGTCGCAGTTGTTGGAAAACTCAATTTCCTGCACGATTTCGTCGCCGTCCTTAAGCTTGTGTGCTCCGCTCATTCTGAGCGACAGCGGCGTGATTTTCTTAAAATAACCCTCGCGTGTAAAGAACAGCGTTACGGGATAATCGGGAATTTCAACAGCCTCTTCCTCATATTTTGCGGTGTCCTCATAGATTATAATGCTCTTTCGCGGCTGACCGTATTTTGAAGCAACTTCTTTTAGTTCCTTGACAATTATTGTTTTTATCCTTGCCTTGCTTTTCAGAATTTCATCAAGCTCGGCAATTTCATTTTCAAGGTCTTCAATGTCCTTGGTACGTTTTAAAATGTATTCGCGGTTTAGGTGACGGAGCTTGATTTCAGCCACATATTCAGCCTGAATTTTATCTATGCCAAAACCAATCATAAGATTTGGCACAACCTCGACTTCCTCGTCGGTTTCACGGACAATTTTAATTGCCTTGTCAATATCGAGCAGGATTTTTTCAAGCCCCTTTAACAAGTGGAGCTTGTCTGCCTTTTTGTTGCGGTCGAAATATGTTCTGCGCCTTACGCACTCAATTCGGAAAGCAATCCACTCTTCAAGCAGAGCTTTAACACCGAGCACCATTGGAATTCCGCCGATAAGCACGTTGAAGTTGCAGGCGTAGGAATCTTCCAAGGTAGTAAAGCGGAAAAGCTTTGCCATAAGCTTGTCGGGATCAACGCCACGCTTGAGGTCAATTGTGATTTTAAGTCCGTCAATACCCGTTTCATCACGAATATCGGAAATTTCCTTTACCTTGCCCTGCTTGACAAGGTCAATTACCTTTTCAATAATAACCTCGCAGGTTGTGGTGCTGGGAATTGAAAGAATGTCAATGCAGTTTGCGGATTTATCGTAGGCGTACTTAGCGCGAAGCTTTATACTGCCCTTGCCTGTTTCGTAAACCTGATTGATTACGCTGTCGTCATATATAATCTGACAGCCGCCGATAAAATCGGGTGCAGGTAGCGTTGACTTAATATCGTGGTCGGGATCGCGTATGAGCGCCGCTGTAGTTTCACAGATTTCCTTAAGATTAAACGAGCAGATATTAGACGCCATACCAACCGCTATGCCGGTGTTGGCGTTTACAAGCACAGTTGGGAATGCCGCAGGCAAAAGCGACGGTTCTTTCATTGTGTTGTCGTAGTTATCGACAAAATCTACTGTGTCCTTGTCAATATCTCTAAAAAGCTCATTGCATATGGGATCGAGCTTTGCCTCGGTGTAACGTGATGCCGCCCAAGCCATATCACGGCTGTAAAACTTACCGAAATTACCCTTTGAGTCAACGTAGGGATGCAACAGTGCCTCATAGCCGCGCGACAAACGCACCATTGTGTCATAGATTGCCGAGTCGCCGTGAGGATTGAGCTTCATTGTCGCTCCGACAATATTGGCGGACTTTGTTCGTCCTCCGTTTAGAAGTCCCATTTTATACATCATATAAAGCAGCTTGCGGTGTGAGGGCTTAAAGCCGTCAATTTCAGGGATTGCACGCGACATTATTACGCTCATTGCGTAGGGCATATAATTTTCGCGGATTGTGGAAACGATAGGCTGTTCCACAACCTCGCCCGCTCCGTTGATTACGCCGTTAGTCTTGGGTGACGGAGCTTGCTTTGAAGTTTTCTTTTTTGAAGCCATTAAATTCCGCCTCCCCTCAGCTTACGTCGAGATTGTCAACATATTCGTTTCCGTGCTCGACTATATAATCTTTTCTGCCCTGCAAATTATCACCGAGCAGAATGTTGAAAATTTCGGCAGTCTGAGCCGCATCGTCGGGCATTACTTTTATGAGTCTGCGTGACGACGGATTCATTGTGGTTAAATTCATCATATCAGGCTCGTTTTCACCCAGACCTTTACTGCGCTGGATGGTAAATTTTTCACTGCCTATTTCATTTATAAATTTTTCTTTTTCAGCCTCATCATAGGCAAAATAAACGTTATTTTTTGAAGTTATTTCATAAAGCGGTGATTCTGCTATGAACACCTTGCCCTCCTCAATAAGAGTAGGCGTTAATCTGTAGAGCATTGTTAGCAAAAG
>CAYPJH010000189.1:0-2994 GCA_964411035.1 uncultured Methanobrevibacter sp.
GATCAAAAAAATTTATATTTAATTGTAGTAGCGCTAATCCTTTGTATAATCATTGGATGCTTATCTCCATTTATAGCTTCTGGAAATCCTGATGGACTTGAAAAATCTGCAGAAGATGTAGGGGTAGGCGAAACAGAAGCAATGATTGAATCACCATTTCCAGATTATACCTATGAAAGTTTAGGAACAGCCGGAGAGATTATGGTCCTTATCCTTGGAGTTTTAATAACACTTATAATAGGATATGGTGCTGGAGAACTTCTTAAAAAAAGAAAAAATTAAAATCAAATATTTTTTTTTCCTTTTTTTTAAAAAATTGGGTTTAACAACAAAAACTCCCAATTTTCATTTTCATATAAAAATTTATAAAACTTTTTTACATAAATAATATTACAAAAATAAACGAGGATTACACTTGGCAAACATAGCAAAAGCTTTAGATTTAGATGCATTAGCATCTGGAAATAGCCCAATACACAAATTAGAAGGAAGAGTCAAATTAATATCTTCAATAATTATTATTGTTTATTGTGTATTTGCCACAAATCTTTTCGTTCCAATAATTCTTGAAATCTACTTACTCATCATATTATATTTTTCAAAAATATCAATTGCAGACTCCTTTAAAAGAATTCTATTTTTGCTTCCTTTTGGTGGAATGATTATAATTTTTCAACCATTCATACAGCCCGGAAATGTTTTATGGCACTACTCCTGGTTACAAATCACTGACGCCGGTTTAAACTTTGGAATTCTTTTATTTGCTAGATTGATTGTATCATTAACGTCTATTGTGATTTTATCTTCTACAAGCCCTATGGAACAAATTGTAGCATCATTTAGAAAGCTTAAAATGCCTAATGACTATGCAATGCTTATTAGTATTATGATTCGATTTCTTTTTGTTTTTGTAGATAAATTAGAAGTAATTAAAAAATCACAAAAATCAAGGAACTTTGATATTCATAGTAAATTAACCCCCTACAAATGGAGGTTAAGACAAATTGGTTATTCAATAGCTATGATGTTTTTAAAATCATACGAACAGGGAGAGCGAACATATCAAAGTATGTTAAGTAGAGGTTATAGTGAAAACTCCAGTTTATTTACTGAAAAACAATCTTTAGAGAGAAATGATTATATATTTATCGTATCATTAATTGGGATATTATCTATTTTAACAGTGATAATAGTTATATTTCCTGAAAAATTAGGTTATTTTGGAGAAAACTTAGCATTAAACTAAAAGGTAATTAAGATGGATGAAATTGTACTTAAAACTAATAATTTAAATTATATTTATCATGATGGATCTCATGCTCTTAAAAATGTCAATATTGAAATTAAAAAAGGAGAAAAAGTTGCCATCATGGGGCCGAATGGTGCTGGTAAATCAACACTTTTTTTACATTTCAATGGTTTAAATGAACCTACAAGTGGAAATATTGAAATTAATGGGGAAAAAATAGTTTATGATAAGAAACATCTATCTGAAATTAGGCAAAAAGTAGGCATTGTATTTCAAAACCCTCTTGACCAGCTATTCGCACCATCTGTAAAAGAAGATGTAGCATTTGGACCCATGAATTTAGGTTTAAGCTATGATGAAGTTGAGAAAAGAACTGATGAAGCATTAGAACTTGTTGAAATGACCGAATTTAAAAATAAACCACCTCACCACCTAAGCGGAGGTCAGCAAAAAAAAGTAGCTATTGCAGGCATTATAGCCATGATGCCTGAGATAATGATTTTAGATGAACCTACAGCAGGCCTTGATCCTTATGGTGCAGAACAGGTTTTGAAAATCATAAATAAACTTAATGAAAATGGCATGACTATTGTAATATCTTCCCATGATGTTGAAATGATTAACGATTTTGCAGACAGAATATATGTTTTAAAAAAAGGGGAGGTAATAAGTGTTGGAACATCTGAAGAGATATTTTCTAACCATGATTTACTTGAAACTGCTAATTTAAAACCGCCAAAACTAGCTCAATTAATGAAAATGCTTAAAAATAATGGTTTAAATGTTGATATAAATAAAATAAAAATAGATGAATGCTGTAACGAAATATTACAAGTCAAAAAATACTAAAATTTAGTTTTGATTTTGTTTTTTAATTTTTTTATAAATTCGAATTCCTGTTCATAATCCAATGTATTTCCATATCCACAATTGGGACAATGAACAGTAGAAGAACAGTGTTTTCCACAACCTGAACATCCTCTGTTTAATACATTGTCTTCATCGAATTCAAATCCGCACATCCTACACTGCATAATTATCTATTCGATTAGTATATTTTTTGCCTCTTCTTTTCTAAGACAAACAGAATAACCTTTGATTTTAAATTTGATTGGATCACCTAATGGTGCTACTTTTTCCATTTTAATTGTAGATCCTTTTACAAAACCCATTCCAAGTAAATGTCTTCTTAAGTCTGTATCTCCTTCATGAGTTAAAGCTTTTATTGTTACTTCTTCACCTTGTTTTGCATCTACCAATGTTTTTGTCGCCAATTAATAAACCTCCTTATTATTAGTCCTGCCTAATTAAAATTTAGGCATACCTAAGTTATGTTATATTATATATTAATACATATATAAATATTTCGAAAATTAAAAAAATAAATTTATTTTGGAATTTTAGCTCCTCTAATACCACTTTTACTGCGCATTAATTTCACCTCTCAATAAAATTAATAAAATAAAATACTCAAAGTGAGTATTTTAATCCTATTTTTAGGTAAATCCTATAAACAACCCAATATGATACACGATAAATGAAACCACATATGCAGTAACTGTTGTAATTAAAACCATTGTCAACGGCCATTTCCATCCATTTGTCTCCTGCTTTATAGCACCTAATGATGCAAAACATGGAACATATAAAAGAACAAAAATCATGAAAACAAATGCTGTTAATGGAGTAAAGAGTGTTTGAACTGCACTTTCTATGCCTATACCTTCTTCAGCTACTCCGAATAG
>CAYPJH010000190.1:0-10401 GCA_964411035.1 uncultured Methanobrevibacter sp.
CATGTCTTTATCAAGTGATCTTGGAACTAATTGCGGTAACATTTCAGTAATAGTAACGTCTAATCCTAATTGGACTAATGCATGAGCGATTTCAATACCAATTAATCCAGCACCGGTTACAAGTGCACTTTTAGCATTTTCTGCCCATTTTTGAACTCTTACACCATCAGCAATATTTCTAATAGAGAAAACTCCAGATAAATCTACTCCGTCCATTGGAGGAACAAATGGTTTTCCTCCTGTTGCTAGAACAAGTTTATCATAACTCATTTGATTAACAGAACCATCTTTAATATATGTAATCTCTTTTTTATCACTATCAACGCCGGTTACTTCAGCTTCAATAATGACGTCAATATTTTTGTTTTTATAGTCTTCTGGTTTTCTCATTATAATATCATCAAAGGATTCGATTTTTCCCGCAAGTACATAAGGAATCGCGCATGGAGAATAAGCTACATTCTCGTCACGTGTTAATACAGTAATTTCTATGTCTTTATCCATTTTACGAATATTGGAAGCCGTTGATATCCCGCCGGCTCCCCCACCAACTATTACAACTTTCATATTTACAATACCTTTTAAATGATATTTTTATATTTAGTTTTAAATATATAAAAAATTATCTTTAAATTATTAAGTGAGGTTTAAAACATGAAAGAAATTGATTTTGATTTAGAATCCAATCCCTTTATTCATTTTCAATCAGCAAGATATTCAATGAGTGCAAGAGTAAATGCTAAAAAGGCATATGATTATTCAAAAGAAAATGGATACTCTTTTTTCTTAATATCCTTAGGCTGTATATTAAAAGCTTCAAACAGGATTCCAGAGTTGAAAAGAAGAATTATTAACGGTAATGTGGTGGAGTTTGATTATTTGGATGGTGTGTGTCCAATTATGAGTGAAAGTGATGAAATTTATCGTGAAATGAGAGTATGTCCACCAATGGGTTATGAAAGTATTGATTTGTGGTTAGATGAAGTTAAAAATTTAAAAGAAGATATTCTGTCACTTAAAAATCAGGGTTTTCAAGTTGAAATGGAAAAAAGAGATTTTGAAAATATTATAAACTGTTCTTGTATTCCCTGGGTTGATTTTGATGCAGTTACAACATGTGTTGTAGATGGAAAGGCAACTCAACCTCTTGTAACTTGGGGTAAGTATAATGATGACGGTGATATGTCTGTTTCAATAACTGTAAGTCATATTTTTGTTAATGGTCGTGAATTAGGCTATTTCTATGAATATTTGCAAGAGGCATTTGATAATCCTCAAAATATTATTAATAAACATTAAAGCTATCTGTCTGATAGCTAAATTGTTTATTTTAAAACAGGAAATTTATTCAAAATCCACACCAGTTATTCTAAATCCACCATAATGTGATTTGTATTTAATATTTAAACCGATTAAAAGAGGAGTGATAGATTCAATTAAATGTGCTTTTTCAAGTCCTCCAACATCAATAGATCTTAAATCAGGTATTTTTTCAATAATTTCAGTAGCTACTTCTTTAGCTTCTTCATCATCTCCACATATTAAACAATCACAGTCAATTGGTTCTGGAATATTAGCTAAATGGGAGTTACTAATATTACTAAATGCTACAACTACACGTGCTCCTTCGTCTTCTATAAGTTTTGCAGTTCTTTCAGCAGCTGAACCCGGAGCAATGTGTAATAATGATGAAACCTTACCTCCAATACATGATTCTAAGGGTACAGTTGCATCTAACATTATTTTATTTTTAACATGTTCCTTAATACTTTTAACTGTAGCTACTTGCGCTTCTAAAGGAACTGTAAGTATTAGAACATCTGCTTCTTTTGCAGCATCTTCATTTGACATACCAATAATTTTTGCAGATTTAGCTTCCCCTATTTCTTCAACTGCTTCTTCAACAACTTTTATTGCTTTTTCTTCTTTACGGGATCCTACGATCACATCAACTCCTGCAATTGCTAAACGTTTTGCAATTCCAAGACCTTGTGCCCCAGTTCCTCCGATTATTCCTATTAACATAGTTTACACCTTGTATTATTGTTTTGTTTTTAATTATTTTTTAATTTTTTGCTTTTGAGATTATAATGGGGACATACATGTTTTAGTAAATGGCGTTGAAATTTAGCCTAATCTGTTTTTTCTTTATCATATAGCAATCCGCCAACAAATATCATATATTCCGGAAGTTTCCCGTCTTTAGCATATAATATTTTATCTCCAAAAACATCTTCAATCATTTTATCAACATTTCCACCTAGAGACTCAATTGAATGTCTCATTTTAAATGGCATTTTACAGGGCATTCCGAATTGTCTTGTACAACCCATACAAAGGTTACATGTGCCTAAAAATAATCCTAGAGAGTTTGGTATTTCAAGTTCCTTATTATAAATAATATTCATTAGTTTAAGTTTTGTTCTTTCCAGACGTTTAATGAATATATTTAGCTCTTCGGTTGAAAATTCCTGATTTAACAGTTCTTTATTGAAGGTATATTTAAAAGCAATAATTTTTATTTTATTATAGGATTGCCAAATTTCATCTGGATTAAAATTAAATGGTGGACAGCTCCAGTTTTTACCATAATTCTCGCAATCTTTACATAATTCTAAAAAATTGTCAATATCTACATATTTTTTGTAGAAGTCTTTCATATCTAAATCTGCTGTTAGTTGTTGAAGTTCAAACATAATAATTAGTTTAGATTTATTATTATATTAATTTATCTTCGTATATATTGGCTTGGAGTTAATAAATCATCACAGAAATTCCAAAATTCAGCAGATATTTCTAATTCGTCAATTTCTATAAATTGATAACTGTCTTTTATGGTTTCTGTTAAGTTTTTACCGGTTTTTATCTTATTGTTATTTTTTAGTAAATATTCAATACAGTCTTTGGCATGTGTGAACTGTCTGTTGATTGTTTTTACAATATATTCATTTTCAATATGGCAGTTTTCAAGACCATGGGCTTCTATAAATTGTTTGCATGCTTTTTTATAGAATATTTTAGGACCTTTATTAATATCTACTTTATTGAGTTTTATTGAAGCCATTTCAAATAGTAATATTGCTATTTTACTTTCATCAGTCCAG
The DNA here is from genome assembly GCA_964411035.1 of uncultured Methanobrevibacter sp. Classification (GTDB taxonomy): domain Archaea; phylum Methanobacteriota; class Methanobacteria; order Methanobacteriales; family Methanobacteriaceae; genus Methanocatella. The sequence continues at coordinate 3,105 of CAYPJH010000190.1, forward strand.
TAGCCTGAATTAAATACATTAAATCCTTTTTTATTTAATATTTCGCTTATTGAGTTAGTGGTTTTTCTAAGTTGGGGGTGGATGCTGTCTACGGGGATGTCTGGAATATTAAATTTAACTGTTATAACTTCACTTTCACGATTTTTAAATATGTTGAGAATGTTTTGTTTAGATATATCTTTTTTTATTGGGTAAAAGTAGTCTATTTTATTAGATGAGTTTAAATAGTTTCTTGCAGATTGAATAAACTCTGCCATTTTATCCAATCTTAAAGATGCTCCAACATTCCGGTTTTTATCTGTAGGATCAATAACAATTAATGGCTCTTTGAAGTTTTTTGATGTTCCATAATTTTCTAAATCAATAACTTCCTTATATTTCCAGTTTGCAGCTGCTTTTAATGTGTTTTCAAAGGTGTTATATTTTATAATAAGTAATTCACACAGATATCCTGCAAATCCCCCAACTTTAAACTCTGATCCGTATGTTCCGGTCATATCCATAAATCTTTTTAAAAGAAGCACTTCATCTTTTTGATGCTCTTTCAGATTCTTTTTAATGTAATTTGTGTGTAATATAGTGCGGTCAACAGCAGACTTAAGCTGATTTGCATCACTGATTCTGTAACAAGGTACGAAGTCTACTTCAAATTTATCTATTTGACTTGTAAGATATGGGTGTGATGCATAATGTTCACTAGTTTTTCCATTAAAATGTTTTGAACATGCATAACCTAAAATAAGTCCTGTGTCTTTCAGCACTTCTTCAGATGTATCAAGAGAAAATGCAATAAAAACATCAATATCTGATTTTCCTTTAAGATAAGTTCCTTTAGAAACAGATCCAACTAGAAAAATCTCAGCATCAATATTTCTTTTTCCACATTCAAAAGTAAGATAGTCTAAAATATTTTTAGACATATCCTGAATCTCTTCATTTTCCTTTTCAGTTGGTTTGATTTCGTTTAATACCTGTGTAAAATCCAATTAAATCACTCAAGAGAGTATTCTTTAATTTTATCGTATACGGGTCCATTAGGAGTTAATGTACTTTTCATGAAGGTTATTTTTTTAACATTCATAAGACCGATTGATTGAGTTTCATATTTTTCGATTTTTTCACGTACAGCATCCTTATTCTTCTCGGATTTCATCCTACCAAAAGTAATGTGGGTAGCGAAGTTTTTATCTTTTTCAAATCCAATAGACTCAAACTCTTTATCCAAATCATCATGAAGCTCATTTAAACGTTCATTGTTCTGTGTTCCAATCCAAAGTACCTTAATATAATCCTTATTTGGAAATGCTCCACAGCTTTTTAAATTTATATCAATAGGCTTGTAATTTGAAAGTACTTTCTCTATTTTTTCAGATATTACATCAATACCTTCCAAATCAATTTCACCGAAGAATTTTAAAGTAATATGAAGGTTTTTCTCATCTACATAATTGATTTTAGCATCAATTTTTTTAAAGTCTTCTTCTATTTCATTGATTTTATGCTTTAATTCATCTTCCAGTTCTATTGCTAGAAATGCTCTAATGGACATATTCATCCCTTTATTGTTCTATTATAGTTTCATCTATAGCAATACCAAAGTGCCTTGCATTAGATTCAATATAAACTTTAACCTTATCTCCTACTTCTAATTCAGCAACTGAAATTGGATTATTGTTTTTATCAACAATTCTTATAGTTTCTGCATTTTGAAGTAATGTTCGTATGATAGTTCCTTCATATTCAGCTTCCACTAATATTAAAGGCCTTCTTTCTATTTTACTTCTACCAACATAAGCAGTTCTGGTTTCGCCTTTAGTATTAACTATTAAAACTTCATCTCCTGCTTTAAGTTCGGATAAGTAACGGGTTTTGTTTCCAGGCACCATTACATATGCTTGTACAGGTCCTGCATTAACTCTAAATGGTCTTGAAGCAACATATTCACTTTCAAGAGATTCACTGTGTACTAAAAATAATGATTTGGAATAAGATCCAACCAGCATTCCTTCACCAGGTTTCATCATGTCAGTAGTATCAAGACAAACTCTATCGCCGGATCCTAATGGTTTAATATTGGTTATTGTAGCTTCTTTTAAATCATATTTAACATTTGAAAGATTGTCAATCATTTTAGCAATATCTTTTATTTGATTAAATCCTCTAGCTTCAAATATTACTCCATCAGTACCTATTTCCAATGTTTCAATAGCTACTTTTGCTTCATGAGCGTCATTAACTGCAGCTATGATTTTAACATCTTCTTTTTGAAGGTCTGCTATAATATTTTCAAGTGGAATTACTGTCCAGTCAGTTCCGATAAGAATTACATAATCTACATATTTCCCAATCTCAACAGCTAGCTGTTCATGGTTTTTATCTGTAATTTCTATATAAGCACAAACAGTTTTACCATTTTGTTTTGCTTCTTTTGCATTTTTAATGTCGTTTGACTCTGATAAATCTTCACTAAGGACGACTGAACCATCACCTTCGCCATTGACTCCAACTAAATAGATATCTGCATCTTCTGAATTGGAAATTACATTTACATTTCCAAGTTTTTTTATTTTATCATAATCTTCCAAATCAAGAACATAGTCTATTCCTGATTCTAATGCAGTTGTAATCATTTCTTTTCTATCTTCCCAAGGTTTGTTTGGGGTCATTATCCATGCGAATTTTTTTTCCACTGAATCACCTTAATCTAAGTATTTTAATGCTTCTTCTACTTCAAGATTATTATGAACTACTTCTGATATTGCTTTTGTTATTTTGCCAGGGTTTTCTGCTTGGAATAAGTTACGTCCAAAAGCAACACCTGCTCCACCAACTTCAAGAGAGTCTTTAACCATTTGAAGTAACTCTTCATTAGTTTCAGTTTTTGGCCCTCCGGCAATAACTACAGGAACTAATGCTCCGTCAACTACTTCTTTAAATGTATCAGGATCTCCGGTATAGTTAGTTTTAACAATATCTACTCCTAATTCTGAACCTACACGAGCAGCATGTTTTACTAATTCCACATCATGTTCGTTTTCAACTTTTTGCCCACGAGGATACATCATTGCAAGTAATGGGATTCCCCATTGGCTACAGGTCTCTGAAATGTATCCTAATTCTTGCAACATTTCACTTTCAGTTTCAGAACCAAGATTTACATGAACTGATACTGCATCTGCTCCTAATTGGATTGCTTTTTCAACAGATGTTACAGTTACTTTGTTGTTTGGGTCTGGTGCAAGTGATGTACTTGCTGATAAATGAACAATAAGACCTATATCTTTGCCATATCCCCTATGGCCTTGTTCTACAATTCCTTTATGCATTAATACAGCATCTGCCCCTCCTTGGGAGATTTTTTCAATTGTAGAATCAATATCAATAATGCCTTTTAAAGGCCCACTAGATACACCATGATCCATTGGTGCTATTACAGTTCTTCCAGTTTCTCTATTAATGATTCTTTCTAAACGAATCTTTTTCCCAATCATTCATAATACCTCGTAATCTTATGAATTATATTTCTTTTTTTCAACATATTTAATATTTTTTATGAACAAGGGGCATTTTCAAAAAATTTAGTGATAAATAAAGATGTAAAACACTAAAAGTGCAAAAAAAATTATTTAAAACAAACAGGAAGGCTTTAATCATTTTAATTTCGAATATTCAGACTCCAAATACAATAAATATAATAGAAAAAAAATTTAAATTAAATTTATCTAAAACCTCTGAAAGCTATTTTTCAGATAATGAATCTGTCCATAAATCAAATTCTTTAATTTGGGGAGGTATACCTTCATTATTATAGGAAACCAGATAGCCGGAAGATGTTTCAAAAGAATTATTGCTTGTAACTGCAGAGTTGCAGAATTCCAATATTCCTCTATTTCTTATTAATGTGTGTTTAGGTTTAAATGTTGATGACCAGATGTAAAAAACTTTAAAAACAGTATCTGGATGATACCCCCCACCTAAATCAATAGATAAAACATCACAGCTATCTATGATTTTATAGGTCTCTAAAATTTTTTCATGTAACCTTACATCTCCTGAAATAAATGTTAAATTTTCATATTCGCCTTCTAGTTTTTCCATTTTAGGTATTGCTTCAGGACTGTTATCTATTCCTATCACTTTACAGTCCGAAAACTTCTTAAGGATTTTTTCAGTTGTTTTACCTACATGACAGCCTAACTCAATAATCACATCTCCATTATTTATTGTGTTAAAGAGTTGTTTTCTATATTCTGTCATTTTGTAGCTAATCTGCATCATAGGTTATTCCTTCATTATTGAGTTTATATATTTTAAGGTTTTTAACTGCGCAGTTTTTCAGCGCCTTTTTATTATCACTAAAAGCAAAAACAGTTTCACCAAGCATAGCCATTGAAGAGCCCAGTATATTTGAATCATCATTTAACAGCTGAACAGTTTCCAGAACTTTTCCAGTCATTAAATTAGTGTTTGCTGCAAAATTATATGATTCAGATAGAAAATTTTCTACAGAAGTATCTTTTAAAAAGCTTTTAAGCGCCCCGGTACCTTCATTATTAATTATTTTTTTATAATGGCTATCCTGTATTATTGCAGATGTTTTAATCTTATCAAATGTTTTACATCCAACATAAAGATTATAATCATCAAATGAAGTAACCTCACCAATTCCCGGAGCTCCTGCTTTTGTTCTTAAAACAATGCCCTGTCCGGTTTCAGCTATTACATCTCCTAAACCAGATCCTAAGTTAATTTCAGTTAAATGAGCTGTTTTAAGAGGGTTTTCTAAATTAAAAACTTTGCTCAATCCTATTGAAACACCTAAAGCTGAAGCTGCTGATGTTCCGTATCCCCCACCAATGGGAAGGGATATTTCCTGAGTGATTTGAACATTTTCAGTTATATTCATTATCTTTAAAACTTCATTTACAACAGTGCTATTGTTTAAATCACTTTCACTGTTGATAATAATCGATGTTTTTTTATCAGGAGTATGTTTAATTGTAGTTACAACTCCCTTATCTAAAAGAAAACCTGCACCACAGGATCCCTTTTTCAATGGATTAATATGATTTTCTATATTAAAAAAACCGGTAATATGACCCGGTACAAATACTGAAACACTCATATTAGATAAATTTATTTATCTTTCATAATAAAACTATAGCATATTATTAGATTAAATAGTTATAAAAGGAGATTTCATTTTGAATAAAAGAATTGACTTACATATGCATAGTTTATTTAGTGATGGTGAATTATTGCCTTCAGAACTTGCAAGAAGAGCATATCAGTTAAATCATGAAGCAATAGCAATTACAGACCATATTGATTCTTCAAATTTAGATATTTTGCCTAAAATTCAAAAAGCGGTTGATGACATAAATGCAAACTGGGATATAAAAGTAATTTTAGGAGCTGAGATAACACACGCTCCAGTCGAATCAATTGATAAACTTGCAATAAAAGCAAGAGATTTAGGGGCTGAAATAATTGTTGTTCATGGAGAAACACTTAACGAACCTGTAATTGAAGGAACAAATCTTGCAGCTGTAAGTTCTGAAAATGTAGATATTCTTGCACACCCAGGTTTAATAACCAAACAAGAAGCAGAACTTGCACTAAAAAACAATGTCTATATAGAGATAACTGCAAGAAATGGTCATTCCATATCAAACGGCCATGTTGCAAAAGTCTGCGGAGAAGTTGGAAATAAGCTACTGATAAATACAGATACCCACTCACCGGAAAACATTATAACCTTTGAAAGATCAAGAATTGTTGGTTTAGGAGCAGGATTAACAGAAGAAGAAGTTAAAAAAGCAATAATAGACAATCCTAAAGAAATTATTGGAGGATTATAATGAAAGCAAGTAAACTGTTAAATGAAATAAAAGAAAATTTAAAAGATTTTAACATTGAATATGTAAGAAATAAAGCAACAGATGACAGATATAAAGATCCATTAACAAAACAGCTTGCCAAATATAATTCAACCATCTATGATGAAATATTTGAACTGGAATTGGAAAATGACTTTGAAATTTCAAATAAAGATATACAGTCTCTTAAAAATGATATAAATTTTTATTTCAGCAAATATAATCCTCATGATGAAGAAAATCAAAAATTAACAAAATATCTTTCATTATATTTATCTTTTATAGGCAAAAAGCCATTACATCCATTTAGTGAAAATGGGGATGTTTATTTAAAGGATGGCCAATATTATTGTAAAGGCCGTGCAAAATACATTAAGGATAAAAACTCATTATGCAAATATTGTCCTACTAAAGTAGCTCCCTTTAATCATTTTTTTTAGATAATAAATATTATATGATGTTAATTTCACATGTTTAAAACTAATTGTCAGTCTTTCTTTGAAATATTTTGATAATATTTTAATTAAAATGAAAAAAGACTCCTTTAAACATGTGAATTTGAATATAATGATTAATATTTTGGTCTAAATGGAGCATTGTCAAAAACTTTGGTGATTTTGTGTTTTTTCGTTTTTAATTTTCCAATACTTTAATTTCAGTTTGAATCTTTTTAATATTCTTGGTACTGTTTTGTTATTCTTTTCATGTGTTTTGGGAAGTTTTTTAGAAGCTATTTTCTCTTAATATGTGCATTTTACACTTTTAAATTAAAATAATAAAATAAAAAGAAAAATTCAGGTCAAAATGGATCATTTATCACGAAAGTTTTTGATAGTAAATTATTATATTAAATATTAATTAATATTGCATCTAATATTTTTATATATTTATTTTTTAGTTTAATTGGATCTTCCATAAAATATGCTGAATGAGTATTATCTTTACCTCTTCCTTGAAGAGCATCAATTTCTTCTAAACTTAGACCATTTTCATAATTATATAATGCAGATGCATGAAATTTCCTTAACATATGGCTTCTAAAACGATTATATTTTCTAACTTTATCCAAATTTAAAGATTCATTAATTTCTTTAAAATAATTGTTTAAGTAATCTAAGTTAGTTTTAAATAATTTATCTTCATTTTTTAATTTTCTTTTAGAGATAATTAAATAATCTAAAATATAACTTACAGCTTCTGGAGAACAAAATGTAAAATAATACTTATTGGTTTTTTGTCTTTTAAGTTTAAAAGTAGGAACAATATCATTTCTTTTAATTAGGATTGTTATAATTTCATAAATGTCTTTACTATTATGATATTCACTTGTTGCATCAATAAAATCTTGAATTGTAATATTTAATGTTTCTTGACGAGCACAACCACTACTGGAAATAAATAAAATAATTGATTTCATA
>CAYPJH010000191.1:0-1856 GCA_964411035.1 uncultured Methanobrevibacter sp.
ATATTTGGGGATATAGTACTGCATCTAAGAAACTGGTTAAGGTTGATGGTGGAGTGAATCTTGTTGAAAACAACACCGTTTTAGAGTATGTTCCTGCAGAAGAAATTAAAAATCAGGACTGGTCTAATGATTTTTATAATACAACCATAATCCAAAATTGGTATAATTATGATGCTAAGAATGGATCAACATTTGTCTTAGAAAAAGGAATATCTAATTTTTCAGATGGAAGATCAGATGTTTTATCAGCAGATGTTGAAAAAATATTTGGTAAAAATGTTTCAGATTATGTAGCTGCTTATCCTGTTGGAACCCCAATTGTATTATATATGGGCAATACAACTGAAAATGAAAGTGGAACTTTTGGAACAACATTAGGTTCACACCCAGAATATGGTAATGATGTGAGAGAATATAATGCCCGTCAATTTGTTGATGCATGGAATGGTACAATAATTCCACCTCATTCAACAGGAAACGGTAAAGCATATATTGATTTTGGTATGGCATCTGATTCAAATGCACCGGGAGGAGGTGCATCTCATGGAGTTTGTCCTCCAGCTAGAGCATTAAGAAGTTCTGTTTTAGCAGAAGGATTTGGTTTGCCTGTAGGTATGGTAAATGATGAAGACGCAGTATTGTTTGGATACAATCCTTCAGAAGATATTAAAATATATAATAGTCATGATGTGCCTATTAAAATCGTTATGTGGACAGAAGGAGAAGGTACTGGAATGGGTATTTATGCTAAAATCATAAAACTAAACCCTGCTTAAAGCATACTCTTTTCCTTTACTTATTTTTTTGATTTTTATGAAAATTTCAGCTGTTATTACTGCCGCAGGCAAGAATTCTAGAATGCGGCAAGACCAAAAGTTAAAGAATATAGATATTATAAACAAACTTGCACTTCCCTATAAAAATTCAACCATTCTCGGCAACACCATTGAGAACGTATTATCCTCAAATGTAGATGAATGCATTGTAGTGCTTGGACATTATAGAAATGAAATACTTGAAGCATTATCTAAAAATTATGATGATGAAGTAAAATTTATAATAAACAATCCTGTTGATGTAGGTCTATCAACATCACTTTTAAATGGTATTCAAAATTTATCTTCCAAATATGTTTTATGTGTTACAGGAGACCAACCAACAGTAACAACAGAAACATTGAATAATATTATTAAAACCCTTTTAAATTCAGATAACCCTGATAAAACAGTAAGTATCTTAAGAAGAAAAAAATCAGGAAAACTTACAACAGCAGAAGGATTAGGCATGCCCTTTGCAATGAATCGGGAAAACTTAATAAAATATATAAAAAATGAAGATGACAATCTAAACCCTATTTTAAGAAAAATATTTAGGGATGGATATGAATTTTGGGGTGTAAAAGAAAAAAATAAGTTAGAATTATTGAATATTAATCATTATAAAGATTATAAAGACCTTTTAAATATCATTTAAACTTTCAACGACTTGGTCTATTTTATCTTTACTGATTCCAATAGCTAACTCATTATCTTTAACATCTGCTTCTTTTCTAGAACCGTCACAGCCCATTGTTATATTTACATTTCCGGTTATAATTGGATTAGCTACAGCATCACCGCATAATGACTGAATTCCGGCAAAACTAGGTCTGACTTTATCACCATCAGCATAAACCAATGATTGAGCTATTTTCATAGCTGCTACAGGTTCAGAAATAATAACAATTACATCAGGTTCAAAACTTGCATCCTCTAAAGGAGCATAAATAATTCCGGTATGTTTATCCGTAACAACAGATAATTTTCCCACAGTTTCTTTTGCAACTTCTATACTTTCAAATCTTCCAAGATTATAAT
>CAYPJH010000192.1:0-1722 GCA_964411035.1 uncultured Methanobrevibacter sp.
AATAATTCTGAAATCCATTTCCTTTGCTCCTTTAATCATAATGTGAAAGGAAGCAGGTGAATACACTTTCAGCGAACCGCCGTCTTTGCGATAAACAGACGGTGTAATGCCGTGCTGTTTTGCAAAGGCTCTTGAAAAAGCTGCAGCGCTGTCATAGCCGTATTTTATGGCAATGTCGATGATCGGTGTCTTGCTATGCTGTAGATCCTGTGCTGCAAGTGTCAGCCGTCTGCGCCGTATGTACTCGGTCAGAGTCATGCCGGTCATATAACTGAAGAAGCGAATGAAGCTATCTGCAGTAACACAAGCGATACCGGCAGCCGTATCAAGATCGAACTCTGCGCACAAGTTCGCCTCAATATATTCAATAGCTGAGTTCAGTTGCTTTAACATATTCTTCTGTTTCACCTCCCACATATAGTTTATCAAAATAGCATTTTGGATGTCTGACTTTACTTGGGCATGATTGATTATTTTTTATTCTACTGAAGTTGAGCAATATCTTATCTCACTATACAAATAGTTCATTTATACAATCCCTGTATTTTCCATGGTATAAGAACCCAAGTTCCGTTATTTTTCCAAGGATATCCAACATTCCCGTCTTCTTGTTGATATGAGCAGCCAAATTCAAAGTGTTCGGTATGAACGACGTTATTGCTTCCCCATTTCACCAATACAACTATTTTAGTTAGTGCAAGAGCGCGTTCTTCTATTTCTTCCAATTCATACGAAATCAATTTTTTATGCTCGAAAAGTTTCCTGCATTCTCCGGCACGTTTTTTGTCAGATCGCTCATACGAGAAAACATTTTTTAACCAAACAGATAATGCACCATAATTATGGGCACTCCAAGCATCAAAAGCACTAATTAGCGGTAATAGGTATGGAAAATCTTTACATTCTTCAATTGTTGGTGTGGCAGAAATAGATTCTCCGATTTTAATATTTCGCTTGACCCATTTTTGTATTTCTTGCCTATCGATAGCGTTTTGCCGCATCTTTTTTAATGACTCTGAAATAGACGGCGGATTACACTCTTTTTCGAATTTTTGCTTTCTAGTATCTTCGCTGTCTTTCATATTCATCCAATCAGCTAAAGCAAACATTAATGATATACATTTACAGGAAACATATTTGTTAGCATAATTCAAATCTCTACCATGCAAAATGCCATTTCGATAAGGCAATCGAATTTCATCGTGGTTTGTTTTGTTTCTGCCCTTGTTAAATATATCTTTTAGTTTAGCCAAACCATCGCTACAGCCAACTAAGCAGTCCCATGCGGAGACATCGGTTCCTTCGGCAAAGAACCCTTTGCTTTTAGTGTAATCGTTAACTGCACCATCAATAATTATCAAAAATAGAGGAATACTTGCATGATAACGTTCAGCAAAATGATCGTCAAATGCACATTTTATTAGCTCATATCGTTCTCTAAAAGGCTTGGCTTTGTTTTTTAACCAATGCATAATATCTTTTACATCACTTTGGTAGTACTTGATTAGAACCTGCTCACCGGCATCAAGCCCGTCTGCTTCATATGCTTTAACTGCGTTTTCCATAAGAGGCATATTCATTGAATCATATGCACACCATCCAGCATCGGAAAAATACTTGTTAAAAGATTCAACCAAATGAATCCTATTAGTCAAATTCCTCTCTAACTCCTTTATTTGTTTACGCTTTTCCTTAGGTAAAAATACCGATAGCAATTTTAAT
>CAYPJH010000193.1:0-4285 GCA_964411035.1 uncultured Methanobrevibacter sp.
ATTCCCAAACTACATATTAGGCGATATAAATAGTTTTCAGTATTCATATAATAATTAATAAGGCATATTGCCAGCTGTCCGAATATTAACATTTCAACGAGGAAATTAACTCCAAACCACCATTGGACTATTGGTGAGAAGGTTACTAGAAAAGTATATGCTAATGATAATGTTTTATTTTTTCTAGTTAAAATCATTCCAAATTCAAATGAAACTAAAAAAAGACAAATTAAACGACTGAGCCAGTAAAATGATAGTCCGTAGCCTGATGGCATAAATAGATAACCTAAATGAAATGGTCTAAGAAGTACAGCTATGTCCCATACTGGCTGACCATACAATATAAACATGTCTGTTGTAGTAGCTCTTAAAATTTCACTGTAATATCCGAAATCATTCATATATTGGGATAATGCAAATGGTGTGCTGACACTAAATTCATCTCCCTTAATAAATCTGCTAATTCCAAGTAGAGGGTTATGTTCATTACCGCTTAAATAGAGCTTTGATAATGAGGAGCCATGGATTTGGAATATTACTCCTATAAATAAAATAAATATCCCTATTAAAAACCTGTATTTGTATAGGAATGTCAGTGATTTAATCTTTAAATCAGAGTCACTTAGAATATAGGTTATAATTAAGAAAACTATGAAAATTAATAGGAACTGTTTAATTGAAAAGTATAGGGGTATAGTTTTAATTCCTTCAATTGTGGATAATAAGTAAAAAGTTGATGAGTTTTCTAAAAGAGTAAGGTAGACTTCTAAAAGCAGCGAAAGCATTATTGATATAATAAGTATAAATGAAAGTCTTTTATAAGTTGTATTCAAATTTAAGTTCATCATAATCATCTAAAATTATTTAATGATAGTTAAAATATTATTCAGCATTTGTACAATATCTGAATTTTTATACAAGTCTGTAGCGATTTAAAGGTTTTTAATTCAAAGTTTTGTTTAACTGAGGGTATATCCTTTAAGAACGGCCTTGTATTTTCTTATTTCCTTTATAATTAATTTTTCATGATTCTAAAATAAATAATTTTTTATTGTATCTGCTTTTCAAAAGTTGTCTGGTTTTTCTAATATTTCTATATTTTTTTGTTATATCTGTGTCTGATTATTGGTTTTTCTTTTTTTTTGGAGTGTTATCTATATTGTTTAGCATTTGATGAATTTCATATATAATTTAAATAATTTATTAAAAATCTCATCATAATATTAAATTAATTATATAAGTTACTTTATTCAAATGTTTAAATACATAAAAAGTAATATTTTAAGGTTATTATAATGAGAGGCGGAGAAGCAATTATTGAGTCCCTTAAGAAAATGGGAGTTGAAGTCATCTTCGGATATCCGGGAGGACAGCTTATACCATTTTATGATATGTTATATGATGCAGAAATGCATCATATGCTAGTTAGACATGAACAATGCGCAGCTCATGCAGCAGATGGATATGCAAGAGCATCAGGTAAAGTAGGTGTGTGTTTGGCAACATCTGGTCCGGGTGCAACTAACCTTGTAACTGGAATTGCTACGGCTTATATGGATTCTTCACCAATTTTGGCAATTACTGGTCAAGTACCTTCAAATTTAATAGGTAATGATGCATTTCAAGAAGCAGATATTATTGGTATAACAATGCCTATTACTAAACACAGTTATCAGGTTAAAGATCCTGATTTAATCCCTTCCACTATTAAAACAAGTTTTGAGATAGCTAAAAGTGGAAGGCCAGGGCCTATTTTAATTGATGTTCCAAAAGAAGTTCAGGAAGGAGAATTAACAAAATTTGAGGATGATTTGATTGTTACAAAAGGATATAATCCAACAATTAAAGGAAATATCAAACAAATTAGAAAAGCAAGAGAGCTAATAAAACAGTCAAAAAAACCTCTTATTTTAGCAGGAAGCGGAGTTTTAATATCCAATGCAAGCGAAGAGTTAATTGAACTTGCAAAATTATTGAATGCTCCAGTAATGACATCACTTTTAGGTAAAGGAGTTATTGATGAAAGTGATGATTTGGCATTAGGAATGCTTGGAATGCATGGTCGTAAAGTGGCTAATGATTCTGTTAATGAAAGCGATTTGTTAATAGCTGTTGGAACAAGGTTTTCAGATAGAACAACAGGCAGATTATCTGATTTTGCACCTAATACTAAAGTTATTCATATTGATATTGATCCTGCTGAAATTGGTAAAAATGTAGATGTTGATTTACCTATAGTAGGAGATGCTAAAAACATTTTATCCTCACTTTTAACTGTTTTAAAAGAGTATGTTCCATCTGATGATTCTAAAAAATGGTTAAATAGTTTAAAAACTCAGAAATTTGAAAAATATCCAAGAATTAGCTATGATGACATTCCTTTAAAACCACAATCTGTAATGAAAGAAATTGGTGCTGCTATTAATGAAGATACAATTATAACAACAGATGTTGGGCAGAATCAGATGTGGGCAGCACATTTTTTAGATATTCATAAACCTCGTAAGTTTATTTCATCTGGAGGCCTTGGAACAATGGGATTTGGCCTGCCTTCAGCAATTGGTGCAAAAGTAGCTTGTCCGGAAGATCCTGTAATGGCTATTACTGGTGATGGAGGTTTTTTAATGGTTTGTCAGGAATTGGCTACTATTAGAGAGTATGATACTCCTGTTATTGTAGCTCTTTTAGAAAACAATACTCTTGGAATGGTTTATCAATGGCAAAATTTATTATATAATGAGAGATACTGTCAAACAACCTTAAATAATTCTCCTGACTTTGTAAAGCTTGCAGAAAGTTTTGGAATTAATGCTGTAAGAATTACAAAACCTGGAGAAACTGCTGATTGTGTTAAAAAAGCTATTAAAGATAATGAACCAATAGTTTTAGATATTGTAATTGATAAGGACGAATGTTTACCAATGGTTCCTCCGGGTGCTGGAATTAATGAGATGCTCGGGGAATACAAACTTGAAAATGATAAATAGGTGAGTTTAATGAATAATGAACATGTAATAAGTACACTTGTTGAAGATAAACCAGGAGTACTGCAAAAAGTAGCGGGCCTATTTACAAGAAGAGGATTTAACATTGACAGTATTACAGTAGGTGAATCAGAAGTTCCGGGCCTTGCTCGCATGATTATTGTTGTAACAGGAGATAGAAAAACTCTTGAGCAGGTGACAAAACAATTAAATAAACTTGTTGATGTAATTAAAATTAAAGACATATCAGATACGGCAGTTAAAAGAGAACTGTCCCTTATTAAGGTTAATGTTCCTAATGAAAAAGCAAGAGCAGAGATTATACAGTATGTAAATATTTTCAGAGCAAAAATTGTTGATGTCTGTGAGGAAACATTAATTATCGAGATTACAGGAGATAGGCAAAAGTTAGACGCATTTATAAAACTTTTAAAAGCTTATGGAATTAAAAGAATTTCAAGAACGGGTTTAACTGCTATTTCCCGTGGTATTCAATAAAATGGTTGATATATATGATGTTAGATGAAATTTTAGCACACAATAAAGAATTTGTAGAAGACTATGAAGGTGAGGAACTTTCTCACCATCCACAAAAAAAGTTAGCAATATTAACATGTATGGACTGCAGATTAACCGGATTTTTAGAACCTGCTCTCGGTATTGGAAGAGGAGATGCAAAAATTATCAAAAATGCAGGAAATACTATTGTTGGTGAAGATGCAATCAGATCTATAGCAGCAGCTATTTTCTCTCTTGGAGCAGAAGAAGTAATTGTTGTAGGACACACAGAGTGTGGAATGGCAGGAAGCGATCCTAAAGTACTAAGACAGAAAATGATCGATGGTGGAATTGAAGAAGCTGAAATCGACAAAGTTGATTTAAAAGCTTGGAGCGGTGTTTTCGATGATGAAGAGGAAAATGTTATTGAAACTGTTGAAACTATTAGAAACCACCCATTAATTCCTGAAAATGTTCCGATTCATGGTGTCATGTTGGATATTGTGTCTGGTGAAGTTGAAGTCGTAGTGGATGATAGATAATCATCCACTTATTTTCTTTATTATAATTCGTTTATTTGTTTTTTTAAGCGTATTAAGCAAATATTTATTTTTTTCATTTCCATTACTTTTATAAACTTAGAAATGTAAATATAATGATTGATAGATTATAATATCAATTATAATTTTTTTATTTAATTTAATCAAAAGGAGACGTTAATATGAAAATGTATTATGATGCAGATGTTGAAACCGATGCTCTTAAAGGTAAAACAATAGCTGTTATTGGATATGGTAGTCAAG
>CAYPJH010000194.1:0-1547 GCA_964411035.1 uncultured Methanobrevibacter sp.
ACACGGCCCCTACGGGTTTCAGCATGACATAGAGGGGTTTCGCGAAAGGAGCATAGGTTGACATGTATATTATTTCTCTTTTTATGAATTATAATTGTGCAAAAATACGTAAACCAAATGAAAAATCCTTTCTTTCTATCCGGTTTATAAGGAATATTAATACCTTTGCCGCGTGTAATTCATAAATCGTTTCTGCATGATTAGAATGAGTGTGAGCCGTATTTTGCCTTTTTTGCTTTTGGCGATGTTATCAGCCTCTTGCAGCCGTAACTATAAAATAGAGGGTAGCTCTTCGGTAACCGGTCTTGACGGAAAGATGCTGTTTCTTAAAACATTCCGGAATGGAGAATGGGTGGCTGTTGATTCGGCGGAGGTTATCCATGGCCTATTTAAGATGAACGGCAAGGCCGATTCCGTGAGGATGGTGACGCTCTACATGGATCGCGAGGGCATCATGCCTTTAGTCCTTGAAAATGGAAAGATAGAAGTAGCCATCTCCAATGCTCAGCTCACAGCCAAAGGAACTCCTTTGAACGACAAACTTTACGAGTTTATCGACAAGCGGAATGAGATGGAAGTGAAGATTGAGGAGCTGGAACGGAAAGAGGCGCGCATGGTACTTGACGGTGCCGATTTGGAGGATGTGCGTGCGCAGTTGCAGCAGGAAGGCGAAGCGTTGGCGAAAGAGATGAGTGATTACGTAAAACGGTTTATTACCGATAACTTTGAAAATGTATTGGGTCCCAGCGTTTTCATGATGATGTGCAGCACACTGCCCTATCCGGTGATGACTCCGCAGATTGAAGATATCATGAGAACCGCTCCCTTGGCTTTCAAGGAGAACGAGTTGGTGAAAGATTACCTTGCAAAGGCAAAGGAGAACATGCAGCTGATTGAAGAGCAGAAACGCATGGAGCAGAACCGCATGGAGAATCGCCGCATGGAAGAGAACGCGGCGAATGCGTCACGAAATTAAAACTTACCGGTCTTGGTCCTCATTCTTCACCATTCCTTTATACTTTTCCGGCAGTGCGCTTTCAACGGCTTTGTATGCCTCGGCCATGCCGGCTTTGATGTTTTCGGCGCCTCTGCCTTTAGGGGGAATCGGATGGTGGATGGTCAGTATCATGCGGTGGCGGTGTATCCATTTGCCGGTACGGGGCAGGATTTCGAATGAACCGTCTATCGTGACGGGCACCACTTCCAGTTGCAGCTCGTCGGCCAGTTGGAAAGCTCCTCTCTTGAAATACCCCATGTGCCCGGTAAAGCTTCTCGCCCCCTCGGGAAATACGACCAGCGAGACACCGTCTTTCAATGATGATTCTGCCTGCCGCATGGTTGCCAATACTTTCTTGGGGTTGGAACGGTCCACGAAGATATGTCCGGCGCTTTCGCATGCTTTACCGACAAACGGGATTTTGCGCAGGCTCTTCTTCATCATCCATTTAAAGTTGCGCCCTAAGAAGCCGTAGATGAGGAAGATGTCAAATGCCCCCTGGTGGTTGGGCACAAACACGTACGAGGTGTGTTTATGCAATTTCTCCCTT
>CAYPJH010000195.1:0-4168 GCA_964411035.1 uncultured Methanobrevibacter sp.
GATCATCTAAAATAAAACTTATTATTAATTTTTAATTTGATAGACTGTCAGACTTTCTAGGAGTCCTTAGTAACTTAAGTAAACCTGTCCATTTTTCAGAAGATATACTATTAGATGTAACATCAGAGGAAGAGGAAGAAAGCCTTTTTGTCACTGAAAATAATCAGCCACAGGTATGTAAACATGTGAATTTGAATTCTTGGTTTCATCCTGTTTTTCTTACATTCAGAATGTAAATTAGGTCAAATGAAATTACCTTTTGGAAAACTCTTTGGAAATTTAAACATCATAAATTAATATTTAGGTCTAGTACAATCTAATTGGTCATGAATCTGAAAATAACATTGGAAGTCATGGCAACCTATAAATAAATTTTATCCTAGTAATTGAGTCAACTTTTTCTGAATATTGTTTGTGTTTTTATTATATAACCTTATTACATGATGAAAACATTAACTATGAGACTTATGAATAACTAGTTGAAATTATGAACATATGTAACTGTGATTGCCACTGATATAATTAATATTAAAGAACAGTTATTCCCAATAGCTCAAAATTTTAATTTCACATTACCAGTCATTAATGCTAAGATTAAAGCTTCCATTATCCCTTGAAATCATTGTCTATGTTGAGGCAGACAATAGGCCTTTTGATCAAATAGAAACCTTCTAGAAAGGGACCTTTATGTACAAACAGTAATTTTCCAGTTCATTTTCTTTTCATGTAGGATATTAATAAATATCACTAAGCATTTTATCCTAACACTTTAGTGGATGTTACAAAAAAAGAGTTCTTGGGTTGGGGATGTGGCTCAAGCGGTAGCGTGCTCACCTGGCATGCTTGCGGCCCGGGTTCGATCCTTAGCACCACATACAAAGAAAAATGTTGTGTCTGCAAAAACTAAAAAAAATAAATATTAAAAAAGAAAAATAAAAAAGAGTCCTTGGATGCATCAGGGAATTATGAAATTTTGGAGATGTCTTATTACCTTCTTTTCTCATGTAGTCTGTTAATAGGCTGAAGTTTTGCATGCATTTAGATGGATTTCTCTTCCACTTTTATGTGTGGGTCCTTTTGTTGTATAGCTTTCTCTGTGTAATGTGCCTGGGCAATGGTTAGGTCTTAGTGTCAAATCCCCACTGAACTTGACCAACATGCAAGTTCATGGTCCACTTCTTTTTTCCACTTACTAATTGGTTTGGTGAAATTCTCCTGAGTCCACTAGAGATTTTCTTATCTTTCACTCATCAAGTTTTCCCTGGCACAGCTGTAGACTTTTTCTTCTATGAATTATTTTCTTATTCTGAAAGCCAATACTTCTGGGTTTTATCTGGTAACAGGCTCTCTGTACTGACTCTCTACTGAGTCCCACAGCCCCTCTTTTTCATCATGCATTCACCCATACCAGTCAATCTGATTCCATATATATGGAAACAGTCAGTAAACACTGTATGTATCCATGCTGCCACCATTTTCCATTGGAAGACTTTTTAGTTTTTCTTCAATGAAAAGTATTGCATACTTTAGCCAAAGTGGGTATACTATGTCAAAGTAAAATATCAACATATTTTCATTCTTACTTTCTCATTTTATTGAACTAGATTTCAACTCAGGAAATATTTTTCTGAAAGTTAGGTTTTGGAAAATTCAAAGACCAATATGAAGGAAGTACAACAGTGTTTCATTTCTACTCTATGTGACATAATTCAGACTATCTTATCACACCAAGTATCATACTTTAACACTAAGAAGCATGCCAACCCAGTGTTGCAAATGTTTAGAGCTGTATAATATCAAAGACATTTCTAAAAAGAGTTCTAAATAAGTTTTCTACTGTGTTCCTATGTTTGGTGGGGAATAAAATGTTGAGTATTTATACTGAGGTCAGTTGCTTAGGGATATATGCACATCTTTTAGTATGTTGTCAGTGAATACATTTACTATGTTTTCATCCTGGTTTTACCCCATGAGTATCCAGATGAAAAAAAAAAGCTGAATCTGTAAAGCATACTTTGTGTTCCTCTATGGAACATTTCACTTTTCAAAATGTATTTGTATTATATTTAATTCCCATAATTATAAAATTAGAAATTTAGGTGACTTCTAAAGAGAGTGGTGATGATATTTCTATGCAACTAATTTTTGACATAATCTTAACAGAGGGTCTCTGAGCATCATCTAACTGTGGGAGTTTCTCATATATCTGGCAAGGCCTATCAAAGAGAAAAGAGAGTAGATGGATATGGAGAAGGTAAGAACTATGTAGTATACAAAAATATTTGGATGGAATTCTGATCTAAAATATGCATATCTATTCAAGTAACATATCTATTAAGTAGGAAGTAAGGAAAAAGAAATGTAATCTAGGTATCTTATCAGGTTTAAGCCACAGTATAAATTAGGAGCTGAATTAGCAGTTGCATTTATATACACATATTTATCACAGAAAATGTAGAAATAGGAAAAGCAGAGGAAAAAAATGGGGATAAAGACTGAGAAAGGTAGAAAATTCAGGAAGACAGTGAAGGAAAAAAGAAGCAGATATACTCAGTGGAGAAATAGAAATTTATGTCACATATGAGAAGAAAAAAAAGAGCAGGGATTTAAAACCATGGGAAGAATTTGTGAATTTTCTTTCCCAAAGTTGAATGATTGGTAGGGGAAAATTTTCCCAATCTTCCTAACTTAGACTCAATTGGAAAGGAATTGAGTCTTGAAGGAGCAATCAGAAAATTTGACTGGTTTACCACAAATACAATTAAATGACATGCAACACACTGCTACTGCCTAGGATTAAAAAAATATATATAGGGCAGAAACAGCAAATGGGGAAGTAGAAAATGTAAGAATGGTTATGGATTGATCCCTATATTCACAGATTTCTAAAACTTATTTTGTAAAGTTATGGCTTCTTGTAAACTTTCATTTAGGGGAATATTATAAGGAGGAATCCAGAGCTAGCTACATTCAAGTTAAGATAGAGGAATTGGAAGCCTAGTAACTTCACACTGGAGCTCTCAATTTAATGTATTGTCTGTTGGGGATAATGTTCCAAGACTCATTCTGACTCTGAAGGTCTTTGCTTCTACATTTCTATTACATTCTAAGGTGATTCCATTAATCCAGGTGTGAAGAAGACCTAGTTTTCAGTGAGGGAAAGGATTTCCCTTAAGGAAAACTAAATAAAAAAAAACATTGGATGAGATATATTATTATAAATCCAGAAAAAAGTGCAACCATAAATCTTGCTTTCATTTTGAGTATGTCCCTTGGTAAATGGGAAGGACTCAAGTCACAAAGGCGTAGAAATTATATTTCTAAGACATATTTGCTATATTGGTAGTCAAGAAAATATGGGAATAATCTACAAAGAATGTAAAATGAAAATAATTATGACCAGAGCTCTAGATGTTGCTTTTGAAAGGCAAAAGGCAATGGAAAATGAGGACAGAACCAAATAAGGTAGCTAGGTAATTTTGGAGGGAATCAAAAGGACACTAAGAGAATGCAGTTCAGCTGCTTTCATAGTATCTTCATCAAACCCAAAGTGAAACTATTACTAATGCAGAGATAATTGGAGGCAGTAGGAACAGAGGGAACTATAGCAACCTGAAGATATAAATTTCTTCCATGCAAAGTTACCAGTCACTGAGATGTACGCAGCTTTCATGTGAGTTATTTGAATAAGAAACAGCATTTCAGATGCAGATGCAGCTAGATGTTTCTTTATTTTTTTAATTCTTGATTAGAAAATATACATTGGCCCTAGGCATTCCAGAAATGCACTCTCATTTCTGAGCTACATACTCATCCCCATACTATTAATTTTCTGATAATGCTTATGAAAGTATTTGAAAAGCTGAAAAGATATGTAAACCAGATTTATTTTGAAAACAGAAGTCTTTACTGACTTTACACCTTGAAAAACAAGACTGCTATTCTTAGTAGATATAGCATTACTTTAAAATATAAAGTTTATTGATATATGATAATTTTGTGAGCTTTCAGATCACTTTTTCCTTTGTATTTCCATATCTTAAATCTTTGTTTATCATTCATTGTTTCTAAGATGTAGAAACTGTATTTCTTCACAAGAGTGGATCAAGAAACTTGACATTAGATAAACCGAAAGATACAGGAACAGAAGTTTCAGCATGGTCTCACA
>CAYPJH010000196.1:0-2441 GCA_964411035.1 uncultured Methanobrevibacter sp.
TCCCTATAATCGTTTCTATCAGGTGTTGCTGTAATTCCCAGCAGGAATTCAGCTTCAAAATAGTCTAATGCTCTCCTGTAGCTATTGGCTGCTGCATGATGAAACTCATCAACAATAATCAAATCAAAATCTGTAGGTGAAAAGACATCCAGGTGCTGTTTACGGCTTAATGTCTGAATTGATGCAAAAACAATATCTGCATCGGAATTTTTCTCTTTTCCATTGTAAATTCCGGTTGTTCTATTTTTATTTACTTTATTAAAGGATGCTTCTGCTTGATGTAGAATTTCTTCCAAATGAGCTATATATAGCACTCTTTTAAAGTTTTCAGCGAAAAATGCAGCAAGGTAAGTTTTTCCAAGACCTGTAGCCATTACAACCATTGCCTTATCATATCCTTCCAGACGACTATTTTCAAGTTCAGCCAGAGCATCAATCTGTGCAAAACGGGGTTTTATAATGGTATTTTCATCTGTTGTTTTTAAATGTTCTTCTTCAGGCTTTTCATGAGGTAAAGTCAACTGAATTTCCTCATTTCTGCTCCAGGTTCTAATCAGACTTGAATTTTCCTTATGAAATTTATCATAATTCTCTTTATACATTTTAGCTGTTTCTTCATTAAGAGAAACAGTTGAATCATTGTAAAAGACTTTAAAAAACTGTGATACTACATCTGAATGAACATCTTCATTGGAGCTTCCTTCTACCATAACATTCCATTCAACACCAGTTGTAAGAGCAGACCTGGACATGTTGGAAGATCCTACAATAAAAAGTCCCTCTTCGCCGTTTTCAAAAATATATGCCTTTGGATGGAAAGAGATACCTTTACTAATCCATAAACGAAGTTCAATAGAAGGATGAATTTTTAATAAGCGTTCTAAAGCAGAAGGCTGTGTAATATACAAATAATCTCCAGTAACAATTCTGATTTCAGTACCATTAGAAGCAGCTTTACGTAAAAGTGGTTCAAGAAGTCTTACACCATAATCCATCATAAAAGAAGTTAAAATATAGCAGGAATTAGCTTTTTCGATATTGTCTTTAAGTTTAGCGTATAAATCATATGTAATAATCTCAATTTTACTTGTCATCCTCAACCTCAATTAAATAAATCCTTTCTTTAAAACCACCACGATTTTTTGTTTTTTCTTTTCTAATATCTTCAAGATTTTCAGCTGTTGAGCCGTGGCAGTAGCTTAATGCATAAATAACTTCCAATAAATCAGCTAGTTCTTCCAAAGCTTCTTCATCACTTTCTGCATACAAGTATTCATCTAATTCTTCAAGGATTTTAGCTATTAATTCTTCTTTATAATCCTCTTCTTCTAAAATAGAGGTAGAAAATTTTTTACCTGTTTTTTCAATAATTTCAGGTATTAAATCACGAACTAATTTATTATGAATTGGCATTCAATATCACCCCTAATTGATGTCATTTAATAAAATTTACTTTATATAAAACTATATTAAAGTAAGTTTAACATATTATAAAAATTTATAGCTATTGAAAAACAATAAAATACAAATTTGATGAATAATGCAACAATAGAAGTAATTTCCGTTTCTTATTTAACTAAATCTTTTAGTGTATCGTGTGTAAATCACAGGTTGTTAGAAATGATTATTATGAACATGAAATGATTTTTTTAGATATTGGCAAAGTTACATTCACTATTCAGAAATATAAATCTAGATTTAAGGTAAAATATTTAAGTCCAAATATATATTATGAATGA
This sequence comes from uncultured Methanobrevibacter sp., assembly GCA_964411035.1. Lineage (GTDB taxonomy): Archaea > Methanobacteriota > Methanobacteria > Methanobacteriales > Methanobacteriaceae > Methanocatella. The sequence goes on from CAYPJH010000196.1 coordinate 1,740, forward strand.
AAATTATCATGATAAAACAATATTGATTTTAATTTAAAACATTAATTACAGATTAAAATTAATATACACAAATTACAACAAATTAATATCAAAACTAAAGATTAATATATTATAATTTCTAATATAATTAGTGTTGGTGGCATTTACTATATAATTTTATTAATATTCATTTATTTTCATATATAATATAAAATCTGTTACTATATTTAATCGAACCAAATGTGTGTTTCAGATATTTTTTATTTACTGTTTCGCCACCAACATTCTAATATAAGAAACCTTTCTAAACATAATATTTTAATATAGTTATTTTACCTATAACATTTACTAAGGGTAAAGAGATTCATGCTAATCTGCAATTTACTTTATACCATGAAATGGCACATGCCCTAGATTATAGTGCAGCAAGCAAAGGAATATGGTTTATCTAGGAATAATCAGGAATTTGAAGAGGTTGTAGCTGGAGACGAATCATACCAAAAGGAGAAGTATGGTGAAACTTTTGAAGTATCTGAGCACGCTGAAAATGATGGGAAACCTGAGAGTTTTGCGGATTCAATGGCAATGACTGTCTTTGAAGATTTTGCAGATAAAAGATCCGCGGTCTTAGTATTATCTAATGGTGAAAAAGTATCTTTTAAGGAGTGGACAAAAATGTTTCCTCACAGATACTGGTATTGCAAAAATATATTAAATGGAGAA
>CAYPJH010000197.1:0-3584 GCA_964411035.1 uncultured Methanobrevibacter sp.
ACGGGTTGGAGAAAGATGAAGAAAAAATTTTCTTTATTATTAATGTATTGTTTCTGTTTGGCTTCTCATTTTAGATCCAACAGTGATACAGGAACTTGGAAAACCTATGCAACAATTAATCAAATAAACATTAAAGCTGTAAGCCCAGCTCAATGCTTTTGGCTGTTCCTTAAGGAAAGGAGAGCTACTCTCTGGCTGGATGTGTACCGGATCTTAGGAGTTGCAACCTCGAGTGCCTTCTCTTGACGTTGGAAATACTGTGCTGACCTCAAACTCACTATGTGTTCTAGACCAACCTTAACTCCCCCACAACCTCTCCCTCATAAGTGCTGGGATCCCAAGTGTGTTGCCACTGTGCCTGGTTTATGGAATCCTGGAGGTTGAACTCAAGAGAGTCTCATCCATGCTAGGCAATGCTCATGGATTTTATATGGAATTATCAGGAGAAAAGTGTTCTAACATCCAAGTTTATCCATAAATATCCAACAAACACTTACAAGCTGATTCTGTACCACTACATGGGCTCACTAAGCTAGGTAGTTATTGTTGCTTTTCCAGAACTCATTGTCCTATGATAGAAGAAGAGTAGATAAAGGTATTTGTTATTGGTTCCATTTCCTCAGAAGGAGTGAGAGTTGATATATTTAGAGGTTCCCTAGGCTGACAGTTAATGTGTAGTGAGCAGTAACTAGGTGCCAAACATTATTCCAGGCATGGCTGTACAAGATGGGCTGGACAGAGATTTCCGCTCTGTGAGAGCAACCCTGCAAGAAGAGAGGACAGGGAGTGAGATGCGAGTGAGGTGCAGCACATACATATTAGACCAGTGCCGTTGACCCGGGAGGCTCCATGGGCAGAGGTGGTAGCGGGGTAGGGTGGGGGTGACCTTTGGCTGGGACCTAAACTGGAGGAAAGAAAGATAAATAGGACGGAGAGGGGAAGGTGCTCCAGATTAACAGATTAATGTCAAAAAGGGAAGAGGGGGAAATGGAGGAGCCTTGGTTTGCCAAGACAGATACAAGGGTGTTCAGAGAGGGCAAGAGGGAGGGAGGGAAGGGGAGGGGAGGAGAGAAGGGAGGGGAGGCAAGAAGAGGAAGCAAGACTCCAGCAGGAGGGAGGGAGCCTGAGGAGAACAGGAAAATGGTGGAATTCTGTGAGGAATACAAGCTGGTAAAGCCAAAATGATGGTTAGGGGGAACCACAGACAGCTCAGCTGAACTTGCGGATTCTGTTCTGTGATGATGTCCCCAGGAGTGCCGGGCCACCATGTACACCAGAAAGCACAGAAAATATTTTCCCAAGTTACAGCTGGAAGCCAGCAGGGGTCAAAGATTGTGTTGGTGCCCAGATGTCCCACCTAGCCTGCAGGCAGGAAGGAGAGACTCATGAGGACCGAGCGATAAGGAAGAGGCTTCTCCGAGTTAAAAATGAAGTGCGCAAACAGGAGAACCTGACCAGAGAGCACAAAGTCCAGGCCCCGGGGTTTAGCGTTCTGAGACAAGGGTTTCCGAGTCAGCCGCAATCCTATGAGACTCTTGCTCTTCCATGCAGATGCTGGGCTGGAGAGAAAGGCTTTGCACTTGATAACAAGCATAACCAAAATGAAAATGCTTGGATTTGTAGAAGGATATGAAAGAGCAAACGAGTCTGATGTGGCGGCAGGAGGATGCCTGGAGTCACGAGTGCCAGTGAAGAGTAGAATGAGCGGTGTGGGGAGAGACTGCCTTTCAACCTCAGAAAACAACGTAAAACTAAAACCCAATAGCAACAGCAGAAACTAAGAGAATCACCTTTCCCTCTCAAAACTGAAAACAAAATGAGACCCGAATGAAGCACTAGAAGAAAACTGCATTCGTCTTTCAATACCGGGTATTGAGGCTGAACTCCATCTTAAGTGGTTACTTAGTAACTTCTCTCACATTCTAGCAGGTACTCATTACACTGCGGCTGGGCTCCTCTCCTGACAGTGACTGAACATTCAGTCTCATTTCTTTGTATCATTTCCCTCCACACAGTACCTGGCTACTCCCTTGAGCTTTGTGATCCCAGACGATAATGGTCCTCTCGGTAGTGGCAACGATTCGCTTAAGCTGGCCCAGGTAATCACAGCCCGTGATCCAGGAGGTATCCTGATAGAAAGGCATAGAGGCTATGGGACTAAGGATGACACTCAGGTGGCAGAGCACTTGCCTAGCGTGCACCAGGCCCTAGGTTTAGTCTCCAGTACTGTAAGATAGAGGGGATTGGGAATCACAATGCTTTTCCTTCTACCTCAAGGTGCTGGATAGCAGGAAGCAGGTTATTGACACTAGAAATCTCAAGTGGCAGGAAAGCCTACAGTGCATCTCCTTGGAGTGGCATAAAACCAGGAAAAGGGCCCCTCCATCCCGCCTTGTTCTCAGTACCACCATCTGGAGACTGATTCATCTAGTGTGGGCATTGCTCCTTAGAAGAGCAGGACAGCTGGAGGAGCAGCCAGCTTTGGCGTCAGTGAGACCATTTGTTTACATGAACAAGAGGTGACTAGAACCAGAGCGCTGATTGAGCCAGTGCTCCAGCCCTGCTGCCTGCTAACACTGTCCACTAGAAAAGCCCTTAGTGATCAGCAATCTAAATGATCATACTTATTTTTATAAGGAGCGATTGCCGCTTTACATTCCTTGGTGCATTGCTCAAAGACCAATTGCTTGATAAGGGGCATGGCTCTATCAGGATCCCCAAAAATCTTTCCAGCGGCATCCACCATTCTTGCTACAAAATCTGAAAAGGGTTCTGTAGGGCCTTGTAGAATCTTGGTCAAATTACCAGACACCTCTCCTCTATTTGGAAGCGACTTCCATGCCCGAATGCAGATGGTGTTAATTTGATCATATACCTCAGGAGGAAATCCTGTCTGTTGATTTGCAAATCTACCCTGTCCCAAAAGCATATCTTTATCCCAATGGGGGTGTCCCGCCGCATGGTTTTGGGCGGCCTGCTCTATTACGCCCTCTAGCATAAATGCTCTCCAGTCCAAATATTTACCCGGGGAAACACAAGCCCGAACAAGGCTAGCCCAATCAGAGGGAGTCATGCAATATCTAGACAGATTCTCCACCTGAGTTAGTGTGAAGGCGGCATCCACCCCATAAGTGCGCACAGACTCCGCCAGGGTCTTCACAATTTTAAAATCTAAGGGTTCATGGAATCTTCCCCTATTGTCATCCTGAAAAACTGGATAAGCAAGACCCATCTCAGCGTTAACAGCCCTCCATGTTTGGGCATGGAAAGCTCTCCCCGAAACACCTCCACCATACGGCGGTGGATCCGGGGGATCGCTTTTCTTGAGCCCCTGTTTATTTCTGTTCCCTTCTCCTATAGCTAAACTCTCTAGCTGACGAGACAGCCTCCCGAGCTCTTCCTCCTCATCCTCCTCTTCCTCTGACCCACTTTCACATGGGGGTGTGCGCAGCATACTGAGATCTGGATACAATCGTCTCCTCCCCTGTTTCACGCTCCGCACACTCCCATCCTTCTGAGATACCTCACTTCTTGCCGGAGACAATCGTCTCCTCCCCTGTTTCACGCTCCGCACACTCCCATCC
>CAYPJH010000198.1:0-2331 GCA_964411035.1 uncultured Methanobrevibacter sp.
AACTTAGAAGTTTTAAACTCCTATTGGGTATGGGCTGACGGTAAATATAAATATTATGAAGTAATATTAGTTGATCCACAAAGTCCTTCTATTATAAACGATAAAAAAATCAATTGGATTTGTTCTAATAAACACACTAACAGAGCACTTAGAGGCTTAACCAGTGCAGGACATAAAGGACGTGGATATAAAAGTAAAGGAAAAGGTAGTGAACAAGCTAGAAGACAAAACTAGTCTTCTACACTACTTATTCTTTTTTTTGGATTTAAATGATACATAATATTCGTTTTCGTGAGTTTGTCTATGAAGATGAGAATTTAGATGAACTTTCACAGGCTATTTTAAATATTTTTCCCGATGCTGAGATTGAAATGGAAGAAGCAGAGGGTTTGACTGAAGATAAGATTCTTATTTTAACTGGTGTTGTTGATAAAAAAAGACATACCAAAGAGTTTTTTAATAGATTACTTGAACTTGATGGTGATGTTTTAGATAAGCTGGTTGATGATTTGGATAGGAAAGTTGATGATAAGGGTAATCTTTTTTTAAGGCTTTCAAAAAGTGATGCTGTTGACGGGAAGATGTGTATTGTTGATGGCGGAGATTCAATTCATTTAAAAATCAAGATTGCCGCGTATCCTGCCCGTAAGGATGTTGCTATCACTAAATTAAAAAAAGAGATTTGTTCTTAAACATCCAGTTTTAAAAGTTGAATTAGTTTCAACTTTCTTATGGATGTATGTTTTTTTCGTTATATTTTGAGTTAATGTTTTTCTCAAATATAAATATGGAGGTAACGTTTAGGGGTAGAAATTTAAAATGCATTTTAATTTAATAGGGTTTTTTTCTACCGTTTTTTGACAAGTAAAACTATTTTTTCTACTCATCATTATAATAGTTGCATTAACTAATATATAAATATTTAGGTATACCTAAATTTATCTGGTATATAATTATATAAAAACAACCCCCAAACAGTTAACCATGAATGAATTTATTTTAGAAACAGAGAATCTAACAAAAATATACGATAAGGTTAAAGTCGTTGACTCTGTTGATATTAAGATTCCTGAAGGCCAGATTTATGGCCTACTCGGTAAAAACGGAGCCGGAAAAACAACCACAATGTGCATGCTTCTAAACTTCTATAAAAAAGATGAAGGATCAATAAAAATATTTGGAAAAACAGTAGAAGAGCTGGATAATAAGGTATATGAAAAGGTAGGTTCACTTATCGAAACACCAGGCTTTTATCCAAATCTGACAGGAGAGGAAAACTTAAAACTGTTTTCTAAACTCTATAAAATCCCCACAGAAAACATAATTAAAGTATTAAAACTGGTTTCATTAACAAATGAAAAGGACAAGCTATTTAAAAAATACTCTCTGGGAATGAAACAAAGACTTGCAATAGCATTAGCTCTTTTAAAAGACCCTAAACTTCTTATTTTAGATGAACCTATTAACGGACTTGACCCAATAGGAATACAGGAAATTCGAACCACCTTAAAAAAACTTGCAGCTGAAAAAAACATTACAATTCTAATTTCCAGCCATATTCTAAGTGAAATAGAACAGCTTGTAGATGTTATTGGAGTGCTGGATGAAGGAAGGCTAATAGAAGAGATTTCTGTTGAAAAGCTTGAAAAAAAACTTGTAAAATATGTTTATATCCAGGTAAATGACTCAAAAAAGACCCTGAAAGCATTAACCAAATGGGGTTTAGTAGAAAACGAAGACTTTACAATATCTGAAAATGGAGAGGTTAAGCTCTACACCCATATAAACTCAAGAGCTGAAATCAACAGACTTTTAAATGATGAAAAGATAGATGTCTTTACAGTTCAGATTGTTAAAGAAAACCTTGAAGACTACTTCAATCATCTAATTGAAAATAAGGAGAGCTAAAACATGATTGGTTTTATCAAAACTGAATTATTAAAGTTAAAAAGATCAAAACAGTTTTTAATTATCCTATTAGGTTCAGTTGCACCTCCTTTATTAATGCTTTTAAGCTTGATGATGGGAAACTTCACATCAATTACAGAAGAATTGTTCTACGAACAAATAATAATGTATTCTGTACTATTGTTTAATGTAATAACCTTTAGCTTGCTTTTAGGATATTTAATCATAAATGAATACAACAACCATACATTAAAATCAGTATTGGCAGCTCCAATATCCAAAACCAAATATATTACTGGAAAATTTCTAACATTCGAAATATTGGTTATCCTACTAACCTTATTCAGCTTCATACTGTCCCTTATTGTTGGATATATTACAAACATTGGTGATATTACTTTAATGGGTGTTGGAAGATTTTTC
>CAYPJH010000199.1:0-1770 GCA_964411035.1 uncultured Methanobrevibacter sp.
GAAAGAATAGCAGATTTTTTATTTGATAATAGTGATGATTATCCGATTGAAGTATATGTCTATGGAATTGAACTGACTATTTCATCAATAATCGGAGCAACGGTGCTTATTTTGGTCGGTCTTATTTTTAACTTTTTAACAGAAAGCATTATTTATATGGTATCCTTATCAGTAATCAGAATGTTTTCAGGAGGTTATCATGCAAAGTCATATTTCAGATGCAATATGATACTTGTTCTTTCTTATCTATTTTCTTTAATATTTTACAGATTTTATATAAATAATCTTATTCACTTGAACTATATAACATTTTATGTTTTGCTGATATTTTCACTATTAATTTTTATATTATTTGTACCGTTAAAAAATAAGAATAAAAATAATATAGAAGAAAATAAAACTAAATTTAAAATAATTTCAATAATATTAATGCTTGCCGAGATTACGCTCGCACAAATCGTTTATGAATTTACAGATTTTTATCAGGTGTTGATTGTATATCCAACAATTTTTGTGATAGACATATCAATACTTGCAGAAATAATTATACAGAAACGGAGTGTTTACAATGAAAAAAACAAAAAATGTATTAAAAAGAGCAGTTGAGGCTGTCGCAGTAAAATCTGCAAAAACAGCTTGCGGAGCAGCTTCTGCTAATTTCTTCGGACAGCCGAAGGAGCCGAAAAATCTTAAGCAGATTTTAAAGCAGGAAAAGTAATTTTTTAATTAATTTTGAAAAAGGTGATACCGATGTTTTATATTCACTGACGGATTTAAAAACAAGTTCTTATAGGCATATATAAGAAAAACTATTTCATATATATTTATTAGCAGCAGAAATTTGTTGAGATAAATACTATGTGGGAGATGTGATAACAAATTTTCAAAACTATCCGGTTAATTAAGAAAATATTAATAAAATTATTTTTAGTTAATCAGACATAATTAAACTCCGAGTGTATTGATAACGCTCAAACTACAATTTAATATTTTAAAAATAAACGGAAGAATGAAGAAAATATAATTTTAGTTTGGTTCAAAGAATAATTGATATTTTTACATATTAATTTGATGAACAAGTATATTGTATGAGTAATTAGTTTTCTTCCGAACAAAATCAACTTATAATAAAGCGGGCAGTATGTGTAAGGTGCTTTTGACGCAAGTAAAACAAAAAGTTGGCACTTTATTCCCTTATTGGCACTAATGGGAAACCTGACAATACAGCTTAACCTTGAGTTTATATGGATTTATGATTTTGCCATAATGCTGGCTTAAAATTCCGAGATATCAGTTTACTATGGTTATTTTATAAATCTGATTTTGTGACAACTGGTACTTTTACATAACTAAACGATTTATTAAAAAGTGAAGATGTAAATTCTTCTGTTCATGTGCAGCAATGCACACCAAAACATATGGGGCAGACATAATTGCTCTGTAAATCGACAGGTTATTTATGTGATATTTAAACTATAAAAATGATAAATATGCATAAATAATCAAACAAATTTGTTTTGCGTCAATTCAAAGGCATAGTATATGTGCTCCGTGCAAACTAAAATTGTATGGCTGTCAGCACATAAAAATATGCTTTCCGTGCAAATATGCACGGCAGTTTGAAACCGCAGAAAAGAAAAAATGGTTAATCAATGATTAACCGAGAAGTTGAAATCATAAGGAGGTTAATCTTATGAAAAAGGCAGTTTCTTTATTATTAACAGGTTTAATGGCATTCTCAGCAGTATCTGCAGGTGCAGTTTCAGCATC
>CAYPJH010000200.1:0-3090 GCA_964411035.1 uncultured Methanobrevibacter sp.
AGGTCAAGTTAATATTATTATAGAAAAAAAACCAATTGAAGGACAATTTGATAAATTTATTAATAAATCATATACATTAATGTCCAAAACAGGAGAGTATAACTTTTTATCATCTGGTCAGGTGGCTGTTGGCCCATATACTGGTTTGACGTATATATATACTTCCAATAATAATGAAAGTGAAAGACAGCACGAAGCTATTTGGATTGAGCATAATAATGAAGCTTATGTACTTCTATATAGTGCACCAATAGATCAGTTTGATTCAAATTTAAAAGTATTTGATTATGTTGTTCATAATTTTAATATTAACTAATTTTTTTCTTTTTTGAGGTATTTTAATGATAGTTTTATGTGTTACGGGAAGTATTGCTGCTACTGAATCTATTAAACTTGCTCGTGAGTTTAGAAGAAATGATTTTGATGTTAAATGTTTTATGAGTGAAGCTGCATGTGATATCATATCTCCAAATTCAATGGAATTTGCAACTGGCAATGAAGTTGTCACAAAGCTCACAGGAAAAATTGAGCATGTTAAATATAGCCAAGAGGATTTGATAGTTGTGGCTCCAGCTACTGCAAATACAATAAGCAAGTTTGCATTTAAGATAGCTGACAATCCAATATCCACACTTTTAATCACTGCATATGGCCATAACACGCCAATTTTATTTGTTCCATCAATGCATGATTCAATGTATCAGGCAATCAAAAGCAATATTCGTAAAATCAAAGATGAAGAATCTGCTAATTTCCTTAAACCTAAAATGGAAGAAGGAAAAGCCAAATTTCCAGATAAAGAGAGCATTGTACTAGAATCTTCAAGAATAATTAATCAAAACAAGCAGTGGTATTATTAATAATAAAAAAGTTTTAATAAGTTTAGGCGGGACATTTGAACCCATTGATGCAATTCGTGGAATTACAAACAACTCCTCAGGTAAAATGGGTTTAGAACTTGCAAAAGAAGCTTATATAAGGGGGGCAGATTTAACTCTTATTGTAGGTCATGTGTCTGTTAATATCCCTTATATTTTCAACACAATCAATGTTAGCACTTCTGAAGAGATGGCTAAATGTGTTTTTGATTTAGTTCCACATTTCGATATCTTTATTTCAACAGCTGCAGTTTCTGATTTTAAAATTAAAGATTATAAAAATGTTAAAATATCTTCTGAGAAGTCATTAGATATTAAACTTGAACCATCAGTTAAAATTTTATCTAAAGTAAAGGAGATTAATCCAAATATTTTTCTTGTAGGTTTTAAAGCTCAGTACGATGTTTCTCGTGATGAATTAATTGAAAGCGGTCTAAAACAAATCAAAAATTCCAATGTAGATTTGGTAATAGCAAATGATGTTGCAGACTGTTATTTCGGGTCTGATATGAATAAGGTTTTGATTATTGGCAATAATATTGTTGAAACACCATTGGAATCTAAAAAAATGATAGCTAAAATAATTTTTAATGAGATTTCTAAAAGATTTTGATAATTTTTATTAATCTTCTTTTAAAATAGTCAAATATTGGTATTAAGATTATAATTTGAAAATAGGAAGTCATCATTAAATCAATATAATTGCTTAAGTTCAATATTGGTTAAAAATAGGTTATTTTTTAAAAAAATTAAGTTCAATCCTCTAGGATTAATATAAGAGGTGTCTATAAATTGAATATCCTAGAGGGGGTCGTTTTTGAACTTTAATCCAATTGCATTAACATATAATATATTGTATTTCATGATATAAATATTTAATCCTAATGTTTTTTTGGGCAGTGTCAAAAACTTTGATGATAAAAGATCTGCTGATTTTTGACATGAATTTTCTTTTTTTATTTATTTAATTTAAAAGCTGTAAAAGCATATATTCGGAAGAACCAATATGATTTTTCATGCTTTTAAAAGCTATATTGATATTTTGCATGATAAAATTTCTGATTTTATTCCAAGTTTGATGAATATGGGGTAATCAATTAATTTCCATTTTAGCTGTAATTTTGCGATAAATCTATTATGGGCAGTAAAATGCATTTTAGTACTGAAAGTGTTCATTGTCTGAGGTGTAAATTATAATATTATGAACATGAATTAGTTTTTTTTAGATGTTGGGCAAGTTAAACATGCAACTCAGAAATATAAAATAAAATCAGACTTATTAAAGTATTTTGTCCTTAAAAAAAGTTTTTTTTTAAAAAATAAAAATTGGTATAAAATGGAATTAAATTCTCATTTTATACTTTTGGTGTTACGGTAACTTTGTTTGAGATAACTGCTCCGTTATCGTTGCAGATAGTTGTGATAATGTATTCACCTGGAGCTAGGTTAATGTTTAATCCAACATTACCGTTTACATCACTGGTTCTGTTATAGAATACTCCGTTGATGTTGAATTGTATTTTAGCGCCTGCTAAAGGTTTGCCTTTACCGTCAACAATGTTTGCAGTAAATTTTTTGCCTGCTTGGAATGGTTCTGTGAAGTCTTTAGCTGTTAGAACAGGTAAAACGGTTACGGTATTGGAAACAATACAGTCATTGCACCATGCTGTGATAATGTAGTCTTGTGGTTCGGAATTGCCTGCAGCTAAATTAATATTGAATATTGCAGTACCATTGGCATCTGTGGTTCTTTTGTAGAATACTCCGTTGATGTTGTATTCTACTGTTTGGTTAGCTAAAGCATTGCCTTTACCGTCAACAACTTTTACGACATATTGTGTTCCATTCTTATAATATTTAACAACATTTTCACTAACAACAGTTGGTAAAACAGTAATATTATTTGCGTGTAATGCACCATTAGCTAAATTTATAGCAGTAATGGTGTATGTACCTGGAGCTAGATTGATGGTTAAACCTGCGTTACCGTTTTTATCAGTAGTTCTGTCATAGAATACTCCATTAATGTTGAATTGTACGTTAGCACCAACTAATGGATTACCTTTACCATCCAGGAATAATGCAACATACTTGGTACCGTTTTTAAAGAATAAAACAGTATCATTACCTTTGATAACAGGTAAGACAGTGATGTTGTTTGCGTGTAATGCGCCATTAGCTGTATTTATAGCAGTGATTTTGTAATTTCCAG
>CAYPJH010000201.1:0-1733 GCA_964411035.1 uncultured Methanobrevibacter sp.
GGTAGTGAAATAGCTATTGTATCACCAACCCTTGCAAGACACCACCTTCCTCATGCTGCCTGTGATATATCAGAATTTTTACGTGAATACGGTGCAAAGGATAATATGATAGGTCTTGCTCGTGGAGATGGTAAAGGAACTTCCGGAATCACAGAAGAGGAAAAAAATCTTATTAATGAGCATGATATAGCTGTTTTTGCTTTAGGAAGTTTTAAAGATTGCATTATTGAAAAGTCATTTTTATATGATGATATTGATATTCCGGTTATTGTAACAGGAGCACCTGACATTTCTTTAGAGGAACTTCCGGGAGCAGATGCTTATGTTGGAGGTCTTGGAAGAATTCCAAGAAGATTGCGTAGAGGACCGGATGTTCGTGCATTGGAAAGTCTTGCAAGTACAATTGAAGAGATTTTAAACAATAAAAAAAGAGAAATGATTCATGATCCGCCTCTTGTACCTTCCATTGTTGTTAAAAATGCAATTGAAAATCAGGTTCCTGCTATTAAGGAAGTTATATCTCCACTTCCGGTTACAGGCCAGCTTGACGGTGTAAGAGTAAAACTTGACTATGATAAATATCATGAAGAAATTGAAAATGTTGTTATTGATGATAAAAAATTATCAGAACTTGCTGATGTTAAGAAATCTGCTATGTATAATTATATTTTAGTTAAGATATACTCAGAAAGCCATCTTATTGAATGATGTTTATATTGGTCGGGTTATGAGATTTCCAAAAGAGAGGTTTACTTTTAAAGTAACCCAGCAATTTATTTTTTTCATATTTTATTTTTTCCTATTTAAATTTACTTCATACCTGTTTTATCCCCTTTCAGATATTCAGTGTTTTGAAATAGCCTTATTTTTAAATGTTTTAGAAATTATTTGTATTTTTGTTGAATTTAAAAGGTCAAATATTTTATCAAGGGTGATTGTGGAAGTTTTGGAGTCTGTAAGATGGTTTAATTTAATGGTTTTATTTTCAGCTATTGCTTTGATGATTTTTAATGCTTTTATATTTACAGTTCCTGTAGGCTATGATATGTTGCTGTTATTAATCATAGCTTTGCTTTTTATTTATGGATACTATAATGCACATAATCCTAAAATAATTGAACGGGTATTGTATCTGGATAATCTTGAAGATGAAATTAGAATAGTTCACCTGTCTGATATACATATAGGTTCTATAAGAGGCCATGGTCTGCTTCAAAAAATTGCAAATCAGGTAAATAGGGCAAATCCGGATCTGGTAATTATTTCAGGAGACCTGGCAGATGGAAGCAACACTATTCAAATTGATGATTTTATAGAGTTTAAGCAAATTGAAGTGCCGGTAATATTTACTCCAGGCAATCATGATTATTACACAGGAATTGAAAATGTTTTTAAAGCCTGTGAAAATGCAGACATGATTATTTTAGATAATGGCAAACTGGTTTTTAAAGGTCTGAATATATATGGATTGTCTTTTAATGGTGAATTTGGCTTTGAAGTTGATTCTAATGAAAATAATCTGCTGATATATCATGTTCCTGTAAACTGGGATTACTTTAGAAATATGGGATTTGACATAATGCTTTCAGGCCACACTCATGGAGGTCAGTTTTATCCGGCTAATTTCTGGGTAAAAGCAGTATATCCTAAATTAAGAGGATTGTTTGAAAAAGACGGCTCCTATTTAAATGTAAGTGATGGTACAGGAACAATGGGTCCTCCAGTTAGAATAG
>CAYPJH010000202.1:0-7892 GCA_964411035.1 uncultured Methanobrevibacter sp.
CTCTTCGTCGGATCACTAAATTCGACAAATAAATCTCCATTTTTATCATTGTTGATTGCTCCTCCGTTTGTTGCGGTGTTATTTATAAAATAACAGTCACCATATACACCTACATGTAATGGGTTATTAGTATTATAATTGTTATTATTGTTGATTGCTCCTCCGTTTGTTGCGGTGTTATTTATAAAATAACACTCAGCATTATAACTTACACAAACTAACTCTTTATTGTTATTATTGTTGATTGCTCCTCCGTTTGTTGCGGTGTTATTTATAAAATAACAAATTCTATTAAAACCTATACAAACTTGATTTTCAGTATTATTATAAGTATTGATTGCTCCTCCGTTTGTTGCGGTGTTATTTATAAAATAACAGTTGTTGTTTATGCCTATAAATAAATATCCCTTATTATTGTTGATTGCTCCACCATTTGCAGCAGCATTATTTATAAAATAACACCCATCTACATCCAGATATTTATTATTGTTGATTGCTCCTCCGTTTGTTGCGGTGTTATTTATAAAATAACACCCATCTACCATTAAAGCTCCATTATTGTTGATTGCTCCACCATTAGTAGAATTACCATTAATAAAAGCAATGTTTTTAATAATTACCTCTTTACCTTCAGCAATAGTAAATACTGAAGCTTTATTAGAAGCATCAATACTATGGCCTGTACCATTTATTGTTAAATTTTTATTAATAGTAATTGTACTTATAGAACTATCTGTTGAACTAGAATAAGTATAGTTTTTATCTAAGTCTACACCACCGTTTTCTGGTGCATTATTAATTAAATCTTGAAGTTCTGTAAAAGAACCTGCTTCAGAAACAGCGATCACGTTATCTATAGATGTGTTATCATCTGCAGAAACTGTAGAAATAGATAATGCACATATTAATACTATTAATATTGCGAATATCTTTTTATTCATTATTTTTCTCCATGATCGAAATTAAATTTTAAAAAAGAATATAGGAATGCTATATCCTTTAATAGATTTGTAAATTTTCATATATAAAATATACCTCTTATAGATTTATAATCTATCATTTAATAACATTATTATAACAAAATAGAAAGTACTTTCAAAAACTTAACTGATAAATAATCAACTGGTTTTTAAACTGAATTTTTCTTTTTATTTTTTATTTATTTTTGATTTAAAAGTAGTAAAAGGCATATATTTAGATAAAATCAATATAATTATCATTCTTTTAAAAATAAAAAATATGCTAATGATATCTTGTCTGATAAATTGAATATAACTTTCTTATTTTATTCAAAATTCGATGAATATTGTGGTAATAGAAGTAATTTCTATTTTATTGTGATTTCGTGATAAATCATTATTTAAATATAATTAGAAAAATGGTAAAATACATTTTAATATTAAGTGTTCATTTTTTGAAATGTAAATCACACAATATTGTTAAAAAAAATGGTTTATTCTAAATGTAAATTAATTTTTTTAGATATTATCTTTTAGATTCATTCATACTATTAAATTAAAAAATTGTTTTTATCAATTGGTCGAATCAGAAAATAAGATTATTACTAATATATCTATACTTGTAATTTCCACAATCAATTGTTTCTAAGCTATATTCTCCAGGCATTAAATAAGTTAGATGCTCATAGCACCTACACTCACTTAATAATATTTTAACAAATCTAAAAATTTTTTTCAACTAAAAAGCCAATATGGTCTTTTTCATAAGGTTCTAACTTAATTTTTTCAATTATTTTGAATCCTTTTTCTTTTAATATTTTTTCCTGTAATTTAAAGATTTTTTTAGGTTTTTGCACTACATCTATGCTTCTTGCCTTTAACATGAGTAATCCCAGACCATCTTCTTTTGAAAAAAGATTCATATTTTTTATGAATAAAGAGGTTTGTGTAGGTTGTGCTACATCACAATAAACAAGATCTACCTGCTCAACTAAATGTAAATATTGTTTTGGTTTTGTAGCATCTGCAAGTATAGGAGCAATATTTGATCGTTTACTTGATAATCTTATAAGTTTTTTACAGGTCACAGGTGAGAATTCAACTGCATAGATTCTTCCATTGGTGACAATATCTGATATATGTGATACTGTTGTTCCTGTTGATGCTCCAAGATATAATATTTTACTGTTTTCTAATATATTTAGGTTAGACAACCCATTCATAAGTCCTGCCGCTAATTTAGAACGATATGGATTCCAAAGCCGATATTCTTTCCCATTTTCTTCTATTAACTTTTCTCCATATACTGAAATTTCTGGATTTAAATTTATGGTGGCAATTTGGTCTTCTAATGTGTAAACATTCATTTTTACTTCCTTCTTTTATTTTTATTTTTTCGTTTCTTTTTTCTTTGAGATTTATTTCCTGTTTTTTCTTCTTTTCGTCGTTTAGTTGTTTTTGTTGGGAAAGGATGTTTTTTTTCAATAGCTTCTACATCTTTAATAAAATTATTGTAGATGTCTAAATCAATATTTTTGGTATATACATCTTTACGTGTTGCAAGAGAAATCTTAGATGCTAATAAACGTGCAATTTTACCTCTGTTCCACCATTTTGAGCCTCTTACTTGAGGATGTTGGTATATTAAACCATATTTTGGAGGTCTATCTCCACTTTTTAAATGTCTGAATAATGCTTTTTCAGCACCCATTATTTGAACGGTACTTGAAGGATATGTTGAAAGTCTTTTAATGCCTCCGGCATGAGATATTAATTTTGCACCTAAAGTAGAACCAACCAATGTTTTTAAATTTGGCGCAATTGATTCCATTTTTTCATCAATATAATTTTCAATATTTTTTCTTGTTTTTTGAAGTTCATAAATTGAATTTGCATATTTATTAATAATATCTAAGTCTTTAGAATCAATATCATCATCGTCAAACTCATCAACATGGTTTAAAAAAGCATCAGGTTTTGCTTCTATTATTTTCTCTTTTGTTTTGTTTTGAGAAATTAATTTAATATATGTTTCATTATTTTTAATCAGATCCATTTCAGGAAAATATAATGCATACCATTCTCTTATCCGTTCAATTAATTTACTAATAGATTCATCAATATCGTCAATACTGTTAATTGCTTGGATTAAATGTTTATCTTCAGATTTTGAAAGTTCTTTCATTTTATAAAGACTTATTTTTCGATAAATTTCATTAAGTTCATCTTCACTAATATTAAATTTATCTAAATATTTATCAAAATTTTCCCGAACTATGGCTCCGCCTAAATTTGGTGTTTTTATTTCTATTTTATCAAAATCTTCATAATCTGATGTTCTTTTATTTGATTCAATATATATTTTATCAAAGTCATTTTTAACTTCATTAAGAATCTCTATTTCTTCATCAACAATTTCTTTATTTTCTAAAGATATTAATTTTAATACTATTTCATCTTTTTTAAATGGTTTATGTGTAATCAAATCTTGATTTGAATTAAAAGCTAAAAATCCACCAATAAAATATGTTATATAACAATCCATATTGTTATTATTAATTTTTATTTTTAAATATCTTTACATAATCGGCAATTTCAAAAACTTGTGTGATTTTTGTGTTTCCGTTTTTAATGTTTTAATACTTTAATTTAGTTCAAATCTGTTTTATATTCATTGAATTGTTTTGTAACTATCATATTTGTTCATTTTACTACTTAAATTGAAGATAAATAAAAATTAAAATCAATAATCAATAAATTTTCATAACTAAATTTTTTGAAAGTTCCATAATTATAAATTATTTTAAAATAAATATATTATCTAATTAAAAATTTCGGTGTATTGAATGTTAAAAACTGATGTTTGTGGTGTTAAATTACAAAACCCGTTAATGCTTGCAGCAGGAATCTTGGGAAGCAATGCTTCTTCTATAAACATGATTTTAAACTCTGGAGCTGCAGGTGTTGTATCCAAGTCATTTTCTAAAAATCCTAATAATGGATATAAAAACCCTACAACAGTAGGTGTTGATTGTGGAATAATCAACGCTATTGGATTGTCAAATCCTGGTGTTGATAATTTCATTGAAGAATTAGAAAAAGTAGAATTAGATAAAAATCAAGCATTAATAGCTTCTATTTATGGTTCAACTCCTGAAGAATTTAGTTATTTGGTTGAAGCAGTTGAAAACCATGTTGATATGATTGAATTGAATATTTCATGTCCTCATGCAATGGAAGGATGCGGTGCTGCTATTGGTCAGGATCCAGATTTATCTCATAAAATAGTATCTGCCAGTGCAGATGCTTCCAATGTTCCTATAATTGCAAAATTAACTCCAAATGTAACGGATATTGTTGAAATTGCTAAATCTTGTGAAGATGCAGGGGCAGATGGTTTAACTTTAATTAACTCACTAGGTCCTGGAATGGTTATAAATATTGATGTTGCAAAACCTGTTCTATCAAATAAATTTGGTGGAATGAGCGGTAATGCGATTAAACCAATAGCTATTCGTGATGTATTTGTAGTTTATGAAGCAGTTGATATTCCAATAATCGGTGTTGGAGGCATTTCCAATTATCGTGATGTTGTTGAATTTATTTATGCAGGTGCAAGTGCAGTTCAAATTGGAACATCTATAATGAATGAAGGGGTAAATATATTTAATAAGATTAACAATGATTTAATAAGTTTTATGAAACAGAAAGGATTCAAGTCAATTAAAGAAATTATTGGTCTTGCACATGGTGATATAAATGATTAACGCACCTGAAATTGTTGAAATTAAGAATATTGTAAATGAAACTCCTACAATTAAAACATTTATATTTAATTGGGATATGGAGAACTGGGGAGTTCCAAAACCTGGGGAGTTTGTAATGGTTTGGAATTTTGAAAATGAAAAACCAATGTCTATTTCAGTTATAGATGAAAATGAAAATCAGTTAGCTATTACAGTTAAAGATATTGGAGAATTTACCCATTCACTTCATAATCTAAAGAAAGGAGATAAAATAGGAATTCGTGGAAGCTATGGTCATGGTTTTAACACAAATCACCAGGGAAAAAGAGTATTGGCCATTGGTGGAGGTGTTGGTATGGCTCCAATTAACGCATTAGTTTCAGATCTACTTATAAAAGGCAATGATGTTGATGTTATAGTGGCTGGAGTCAATCAAGATGAACTTTTATTTATGAAGTCATTAGATGAAATGGGGGCAAATGTTTATCCGTGTACTGATGATGGATCCTGCGGATTTAAAGGATTTGCTACTGACTGTTCATCAGAAATTCTTAAAGATAAAGAATATGATATTGCTTTTGTATGCGGTCCTGAAATTATGATGAAAGGTCTTCAAGAAATCCTAAATGATGCAGATATTGATTATGAGTTTTCCCTTGAAAGATATATGAAATGTGCATTGGGGATTTGTGGCCAGTGTTGTCTTGATCCAACTGGCTGGAGAGTATGTGCTGAAGGACCGGTATTTAATAAACAGGATATTGAAAAAATCAAAGAATTTGGCAGATATAGGCGTGATGCATCAGGAATTAAACTTTAAAACAGGGATATGATGGATGGAACTTTTAAACAATATTTAACAGCACCTATTTTACTGATATTATTGCTTTTAGCATTATCATTTTGTGTGATGATACCTGTTTTAGATATGGTTTTACTTGGAGCTATTTTAGCATTTTTAATAAGGCCAGTTGCTTTTAAAATTAATACTAAAGTTAAATTTTCATCATTATCAATTATAATAGCTATTGTTATTGTTATTGTTCCAATCATCTTATTGATTGGGTATATTTTGCTTGTTATTGCAGGAGTTGCAACAGATTTTATTTCTACAAATATTTCAACCTCAAATTTTGATTTTAATCAAACGGCATCAGCTATTTCAAGTTATTTGCCTATTGATTATCAGTCTGAAAATGTAATCGGTTATATCAATAGTCTTTTACATCAGATTGGAAGTTTTGTTGTAGAATATATTGTTAAGTTAGCTAAAAAAATACCTAATCTTTCCATACAATTATTTGTATTGTTCTGTTCACTTTTCTACTTTACAAGAGATGGTCATAAGGTTTATGATTTTGTAAAAGATTTTATTCCAAATAGACACACTGAATTTTTTCAAAACACTATTTTAGAGATTAAAAATGTTTTAAACAGTATTTTTTATGGACATTTTTTGACGGCTTTAATTATTGGCATTATTGCTGTTGTAGGTTATTCTATTTTAGGTTACCCTTATGGGGTATTTCTTGGAATATTAACCGGTATTTTTCAATTAATCCCTGTTATTGGTCCTTGGCCAATATATTGGGCTGTGTTTATTGTGGATGTGATTAATGGAAATTATATAAGGGCGGTTATTGTGCTGCTGTTTGGTTTTGGATTAAGTTTAAGTGATTTGTACATAAGGCCTGCTTTATCAAGTCATTATGCAGATATTCCTCCATTGATTTTATTAATAGGATTTTTAGCAGGACCATTAGTTTATGGTATTGTTGGCTTTATTTTAGGTCCGTTAATTTTAGGAATCACATATGCTGTTTTAGTTAGCTATAAAAATGAAAAAAATAAATGTGAGGGATAAGATGGAGAAGGAAGTTGTTGTTTTAGATATCGATTATGTAACAGAGGATGAAAAACCTGTTATTCGTCTTTTTGCTAAGGAAAATGAAAACAATGTAATTTTAATCGATGATTCTTTTGAACCTTACTTGTATGTTATTCCTGCTGATGATATGGATGAATGCAAAAGTCAGATAATTGAAGAAATACCTGATGTTAAAGTAGAGCATGTTGTTAAAAAGGATTTTCAAAAAGAAACAGATTTTCTTAAATTAATTTTTAAACATCCTCAATCATTAGCTAAGCATCGTGATACTCTTAGAAGTCTTTCACAAGTTGATGATATTCGAGAATTTGATATTCCATTTTATAGAAGATATTTAATTAATAAAAATATTGTACCTATGACTAAAATTAAAGTTAAATGTGAATCTGTTGATTCGTTTGGTTCATTAGATTCCAATAAGTTAGATGTTGAATTATTTAAAATTACTGATGATGCGGTATTGGTTAGTGAAAATGCAGATGACTTTAGAATTCTTAGTTTTGATTTGGAAGTTAGAAATCCTCATGGTATGCCGAATTCTGAAGAAGATGAGATTATTATGATTGGTATAGCCAGTAATTTTGGCATTAAACAGGTTATTTCAACTAAAAATAAAACAGATAAGAATAATGGGTTTGTTAAACAGGTTTCTACAGAAAAGGAAATGATTGAAACATTTGTGAAACTGATTAAGGATAATAATGTTGATATTATTGTTGGTTATAATTCTGATAACTTTGATTTCCCCTATTTGAAAGAAAGAGCAAAAATATTGGGTGTTGATATAGATATTGGAATGGATGATTCAACAGTTAAGTTTATACGTAGAGGATATACAAATGCAGCTTCAATTAAAGGACTAGTTCATGTTGATCTCTATCTTGTAATGAGGCGTTATATGTCTTTAGAGAGATATACTTTGGAGAGAGTTTATGAAGAACTGTTTGGCATTAAAAAAATTGATGTTCCCGGTGAAAGAATATGGGAATTTTGGGATAATGAAGGAGAAGAACTGGATTTATTATTTGACTACTCTCTAGATGATGTAGTGGCAACATTAAAAATTGCAGAACAAACACTGCCATTAAATTTAGAGCTTACACGCATAGTAGGTCAACCTTTATTTGATTTAAGTCGTATGGCCACAGGTCAACAAGCAGAATGGATTTTAGTTAAAGAAGCATACTTTGCAGATGAAATAATTCCAAATAAATCAAGTGCTAACTTTAATGATCGCAAGAATGCAGACAGTAACTCTGGAGGGTATGTGCGAGAACCAGATATAGGACTTCATGAAAA
>CAYPJH010000203.1:0-2600 GCA_964411035.1 uncultured Methanobrevibacter sp.
ATGGAGAAAAAGGATTATCACAAAAAGAACAAAAATCAATAATTAAATCTTTTAAAAAAGGAGAATATGATGTTCTTATATCAACCAGTGTTGCTGAAGAAGGTATTGATATTCCTGCAGTGGATTTGGTAATTTTATATGAACCGGTACCTTCAGAAGTTCGTATGATTCAAAGAAGAGGAAGAACAGGCCGTAAAAGAACTGGAAGAGTCAGCGTACTTATTACTGAAGGAACCAGAGACGAAGGGTATTATTGGGCTTCAATAAATAAGGAAAGACGAATGAAAACCCAATTAATAGATCCCCATATTTTAAAGGAACTTAATGAAATAGCTATTGAGAGAATGGATTCTCATAAACATGTCAAAGTAATAGAAAGGGAAGTAAACAAATCTAAGCCAATTGTTTTTGCAGATTCAAGGGAAGGAAACTCTAAAGTAATTAGACACCTGTCAGAAATGGATATGGAAGTTAAGGTCAAAACAATGGCTGTTGGAGATTATCAGGTCAGTGATGAAGTAGCTATTGAAAGAAAAACAGCAAAGGATTTTGTTGATTCTATTGTTGATAAGAGACTTTTTAAACAAGCAAACGAGTTAAGAGAAGAGTTTAAAAAGCCTATAATTATTCTTGAAGGTGATGATTTATATTCAGGTTTTATTAATCCAAATGCAATTAGAGGTTCTATTGCTTCAATAGCTCTTGATTTTGGAATTAGTATAATCCCTACAAGAAATGCTCAAGACACTGCAGCTATGATAAAAAGAATAGCTGTTCGTGAGCAAAAAGAAGGAAAAACTCCGGTAACACTTAGAACAGATAAAAAGCCTTCAAATATTTGGGAACAACAGATATTCATAATTGAATCTCTTCCAAATATTGGTCCTGTTCATGCCAAACGATTATTGGAGCATTTTGGGTCTGTATCCAATATTATTAATGCATCTGAAGATGAGTTACAGGAAGTTGAAGGTATCGGTAAGAAAATAGCTAAAAATATTAGAAAAGTAGTTGATTCTGAGTATTTGAATTTTAAAAAAGAAATAAAAGATAAGAAACTGATTTAAAAGTAAGTTTATGATATTCTGTTTAAGTAATCTAAACTTTTTTTAACAGAATCCTTATCATTTACTTCAATCATATAGATGCCGTCATAACCTTTATTTTCATAAGTTTGAATAATATGTTTTAAATCAATTGAGCCTTCACCTAAGGCAAGGTGTGAATCATCATCACCGAAATTATCATGGATATGTATGTGTTTAACTCTATCAAAATACATTTCATCCGGAGAATGTCCTGAATGATACCCATGACCAATATCCAATGTCATGTAAAGGTCATACTCTTCAAGTGTATTGTTTAACTGACTCATATTAGTATACATAAACCCTTCAAATGCAGGCATGTTTTCAATAGTGGCAGTTACCCCTAAATCTTCACCATATTCCCCAAGTTCTTTAAATGCTTCATTAGCAAGATTATAAATATGATCTTCAAAATCCCTTCCAAGAAATGGAATATTCCCGGGATGAACTACAACAATATCTGAATCTATCTTATTTGCAACATCAATCGATTTTTTTATTTCATCAATGGAAGTTTTTCTAATAGCACGATTTAGGGAAGCTATATTAATATTTACAATTGGAGAATGAACAGTATACTTTAAATCATATGAATTCAACAAATCTGTGTCAATCTCATCATTAGGGTATTGATGAAGTATTTCAACATAATCAAGGCCTAAATCCTTAAAATAATCTAAATTCTTCTCTAATCTGTCTTTAAATCCAGATAGTGTGGATGCTCCTATCTTCATAATATTCACCATTATTTTTTTATAGCAGTAATCATGTAGTTATGTTCCATTGCAGTAACTATTAAATCATATAATGCTGTTTTTTTCCTAATTTTAATTTCTCCCTTTTTACTTGTAGTTGCTGTTAGAATATACTCCTTATCGATATATACGTCAAAATTTTCCCCATCATTGGATTTGCCCATATCCAATATGATATATTTTCCTGTTTCTATAACTTCAACATTCACTTCTTTATTTAAAGGAATATGGTCATCGCTTTCTTCTAAAACTTCTACACCTATTCCTATTCCAATCTCATTTTCTATCTCAGCAATTCTAGCACCATTTTTTCCAATGATTTTTGGAACGTATTTTTCATTTATATAAATATTTGCCCTGTTTGGTGAGATAAGCTTAACATCAACTTTTGATTTGGGGATAATCTTTTTAATTTTTTTCAAAATCTCTTTTTCAGCTATTAAATCAACAGAAGTTTTTTCAGTGGATGTCTTCTTTTTCAATAGGTTTACATTCATAACAATTGTTTGCTCACCATAGGTGTAAATTTCATATTCAAGTGTGCCGGTTTCAAAATCTCGAATTTCAATAACTGGTCTGGCTAAATCTGCTTCTTGCATTCCGGATGGGACTTTAACAACCATCATTGTTTCATAAACAGTTTCAATCTCCCCATTTTCAATATAAATGCTGGTATCAACTACAGAAGGGATTATTCCAAGTTCTACTCTTGATGAAATTCTTTGAATAGCATCTATTGGTCTGGTTGCATGCACCA
>CAYPJH010000204.1:0-2464 GCA_964411035.1 uncultured Methanobrevibacter sp.
TAGAAACATTACATGTAAATGCAATACCAGCACCCTTTTTAAATATTTCATTTTCAACATATTCTACTAAATTTTATACTTGAGTTCCTTCTTTAATCATTTTAGAAGCCTCTTTACGGACTTCTGAAACTATTTTTCCAGCTTCAATGTATGACTCTATCATGTTAATTACCTATATATTATATTAATAATAGTTTAGTTTATATACTTGTATTAATAATAATAATTTTATAAAAGTAAGGAGGCAGTAATATGGAAATCACAACAATACCTAATCAAATTTTCATCCTAATAGTATTAATTATTATTTGTGTTGTAATTATTATTGTTGCGGTTCAATGGAAATCTGTAGCAAAGTCTAAAAATCAAATTAATTTGCTTGCAAAAGAAATTGAACTTAAAAAAATGAGTATGGTAGAAAAAGATATTGAATCTAAAAGATTAATGGATAATCAAATTCCTCTTCCACAAGATCAACAAGATGCACTTTCAGCTATTAGACAATCAACAGTGGATGTTAGAAATGAAGTTGGTTTTTTACACAATGAAATCAATGAAAGATTAGCCCGTTTAGAAGCTCAAACCGAACAAAAGAAATTAGAAAAAATGCTTAAAGAAATAGAATTAAAAGAGGCTAAGCTTAAAAAAGCTAAATAAGGTGATTTTATGGATGCAGCAGAAGCAATTGCAATTATTATTTTAATCATAGCTATTTTAGTTTTAGTATATTATTACTTGCATTCTAATCCAAAATCCTTAGCAAATGTAAGAAAGTATGTACCAACTAACGCTGATGAAAACATATACAATTTTTTGAAAGGAAATGATGGAGAGTCTGAAGGTGATATAATGACAAACGGTGAAGAAAAAGAGGGTGTAGGTAAAAAAATTAAAGTTAAATTAAGTGATATTGACATGTCAAATTTTAACACCGATGCATTCTCTAAAAAAATTGATTCTTTTCTTAGTCATAAAAGTGATGAACTTATTAAAGAATGGTCTTTAGCAACTAAAGATGATTTATCTACTTTAGAATCAAGATTTAATGAAACTACTGGAAGAGTAGATGCTTTAGATGAAGACTTTAAAAAGTTTAAAAAATCTTCACTTGAATTTCAGAAAAATACTGAGTCTAAATTAAGTCAAATTGATAAAAAAATCGAAGAGTTATATAAAAAGTAATTATTTTTACTTTTTCATTTTTTTTTTAATAGTTACATTTATATATGATATTAAATATATTATATAGTGTAGTTGTTAATTACTATTTTTTTTAAATAGCAGGGTGGGGTAGTCTGGTGATCCCGCGGGGCTCATAACCCCGAGAGCCCTAGTTCAAATCTAGGCCCTGCTACTATTTATTCTTATATTTTTATAATTATAGCAAGTTAAAGGCAGCTGCTGGTTTTTTTATAAACTAAGGAAACTCCGTCCATCATTACAGACTATGGCGTTTAAAGACGTATGCTGAGAAGCATGACTCTGGAGCAGAAACGACACGGCTTTAAAATGAATGACAATGATATTTAATTGAGGACATTTAAAGAATCGGTGAAACGGCCATTCCATAGGATGCAAGAACAAAGTTGCCAATAATGAACTGTTCTAGGCAAGGTAGTTCGCTAAGATGAATGCTGTTAAACAGAAGATGGGTTACTCTTAACAGGCTATAATTATACTTTTATTTTTAATATTTACTTAGATATGTTGATATCTTTCATAAATTTAGTAAGTATGTTTTAAAAAAAGTTAAATCATTATTATTTAATAATTATTTTTGAGGATAAAATTAAATTTCATCCTCTTAATTAAAAACAGCTTTTTAGGAATCTATTGCATCTTTAACTTTGTCAAAGAATCCTTTTTTGGGTTGTTTTATTTCTTCCCCACTAACTTTTGAAAATTCTTCAAGAAGTCCTTTTTGTTTTGAATTTAATTTACGTGGCACTACAACGATAGCTGTCACATAAAGGTTTCCTGTTGAAGTTCCTCTAAGGGTTGGCATTCCTTGCCCTCTTAATTTGAAGACAGTGTCGCTTTGTGTTCCGGCAGGAATTTCAAATTCAATTTCTTTTCCTTCGATTGTTGGAATTGTTACAGTGTCTCCAAGGGCAGCCTGTGGAAAACTAATATGTTTGGTATAATGTATATCTTTCCCGTCTCTTACGAAGTTTTTATCTTTTTTGATATGAATGCTAACAATCAAATCTCCATTTAATCCAGGTTCATCTCCACAGTTACCTTCTCCACCTACTCTTAGACGGTCTCCTTCATCAATACCTTTTGGAATATCTATTGTAATGGTTTTATTTTCCCGTTTTTTACCTTTTCCTTTACAATCAGGACATGGGTCTGTGATTATTTTTCCAGTTCCTCCACATTCTCTACAAGGTCTAACATTCATCATTTGGCCTAGTATGGTGTTGCTTACTTGTTTTACCTGACCTGTTCCATTACATTCTGG
>CAYPJH010000205.1:0-2267 GCA_964411035.1 uncultured Methanobrevibacter sp.
GTTGCAGTGCTTCGCGGTGAAAAAAAGTCTTCTGAAAAGCATTGCACGGAATCCGAAAAAGAAAACGGCACCGACCGGGCAGAAAAGGAGGGGCAAAAATGAAAATAGGATATGTTTCTCCCCTGCCGCCGGATGCTTCCGGGATTGCAGACTTTGCAGAGGAACTGTTACCGGAACTGGGAAAGCATGTAGAAATTGAGATTTTTTCAAGAATCGATATAAAAAGTTCGACGTTAAATGCGGACTTTTCAGGACATATGCATCTCATTTCTGATTTGGATAAGGATGCGTTACGCAATCGTCTGGATCTTCTTGTGTATCAGTCGGGGAATAACGTGCGTTTTCACGGAGAACTTCTGGAGATGTTTAAGAAGTATCCCGGAGTTTTGGAGATTCATGATTTTGCCATGCATCACTATCTGGCAGAATCTACTTATGCCAGAAAAAATTACGAGGAATATGTAAGAATTATGGCATACTGCCATGGCAAACGGGGAGAGATTACTGCACGAAATTTTCTGGCAGGTGAGGGCAGGGCTCCATGGGAAAACGATGCGCTGCGTTATAACGTGAATAAATACCTGGTTGACGGGGCAACTGCAGTGATTACCCATTCAGATATGGCGAGTCAGATGATACAGGCAGTTAGTCCGGACAAACCGATTATCAATATTCCTCTGCATACGGCGGACATTCCGGAGAATCCGGCACAGTATCAAAAGGAATGCCGGCAAAAACTCGGGCTAAAAGAGGATTTACTGGTACTTGGGTCTTTTGGATATGCGACAAGAGCCAAGCGAATTCCGGAAATTGTGGAAGCTCTGGGGAGATACTATAGTCAGAGTGGGAAGGACTTTCACTATTATATCGTAGGAAAAGTGGAAGAAATGGATGTGAATCCGGAGCGCCTTGCGAAGCAGCTGGGTATTGGCGATAAAGTAACAGTGACCGGTTTTACGGATTTGGAGACATTTAAGAAGTATATGGGTGCATGTGATATTTGTTTCAATATGCGTTATCCCACACAAGGGGAATCCTCTGCAAGTCTTCATAGAATTTTAGGGATGGGAAAACCGGTAATTGTTTCACAGATTGGCAGCTTTGAAGAGTATCCGGATGACATTGTGTTAAAAATCAGTCATGACCAGAATGAGGTTCATGAAATTTTAGAGTCTCTTCGTGCGCTTACTATGGACAAGACAGAACTTGCAAAAAGAAGTGATAGAGCAATTGCATTTGCAAGGGAAAACTGTGATTTGAAAAAAAATGCAAAAAGATATGCAGATTTTTTTGAAAGCATTTACAATCATACCTATAAGAAGGACCCGACAGATGCACTTTTGGATGAGTTGTTTGTGAAAGGCACCACGTCGAAAAGAGAGATTGAAAGGCTGGTTTTAGGAGAGGTTCAATAAAATGACAGCAGTTTTATCATTTGCCAAAAGTTCGTGAAAAGTTGCCATGAATAATAATTTCTGGTATAATTAAAAGATGATATATTTTAGCAATTTATTGGTGAATACTTAATTAGAGAAAAAAATAGTTATTATTTGATGGATTTCGGAGAGTGGAGTACGGGAAAATGAAATGTTTCTTATTAGCGACAAAAAAAATTGAAGAATGTTATCCTCTGACCAGAGAGATACCGGCAGGCTTACTGGATATGAAAGGGAAGCCTTGCTTGGAGTGGGTATTGGAAGAATTTGCTGCTACAAAGGAAATAACAACATATACCATACTATGTCATCCGGATTACGAAGAAGTGTTTAAGGAATGGACGAAAAGACAGAACGTTATTTCTTCAGTAGCGTTTATTCCTACTTCCAAAGCAGAATCTGTTTGGAATGTGATAAAAGAGGAAACGGAGGATGTATTCCTGTTTCCGACAGAGCTAGTTCCGGATTTTTCTATGGAAGAGGTTCTTATGGATTTAAAGAATCATCCCGGAAAAATGTATCAGCTCGGATACGGAAAGGGAACACTCTTTCAACCATTTCCCATGTATTGGATTTCGAAAGAATATCTGGAACAGTGTCGGAGAGAAAAGAAAAATCCTGAGAAAGAAAAAGCAGCCCCCTTTTCCTGTGATGGACTGTGTTCTTCTATTGACAGCTTAGAGATGTATGATGCTTTACAACAAGGAACGCACTGGACGGAGTACAATCGAAAGAAATTTGAGATACAGGCATTTTGTCAAAAACGCTGGGGTGAGATTTTCATCTCCCATATTGCTATGAATACTACTATTCCACAGGGCAAATGGATTT
>CAYPJH010000206.1:0-2202 GCA_964411035.1 uncultured Methanobrevibacter sp.
CATTTTGCTCTGTCAGTTGAGAGGAAATAAATGATACTCAGGAGCAGCAAGCATACCTAGTACCTAGATAATGGTCTCTAAAACCATTCTCCAGTAAGTGAAACCAGACCTTGGAAAAATGGATGATACTAGGGAAATAAATATACAAGATGAGTCTGCAGCAATTTGTAGCAACAGAATGTAAGGAAATGTTCAGCTCACACACACACACACACATACACACATATGTACACACATACATTAACAACATTCTCCAGTTGGAGAATGTCATAAGAGCACAGAATAGAACTTATAAAGAGTTCACAATGGCCCAAACTAGAATGATTCAAATAGTATCAGATTATAACTCAAAATACAAAGTAAGTATCCATGAGTCCATACTGCTATAAATGATTGAATAAGTTAATCTTCCAAGAAGAATTTCAAATAAAGTTTATGAAGATTTCCTACTGTTAAGGTGGGATTAACATAACTCACTACCTCTTAGGTATATGGGCTACACACAGTGACTTCCTTCCAAAGTGTACAGTAAAGAAAGTGGGAAACAAGAGCAACTCTTCAATGGAGAAGCCTGACAAATACTACCTCAGTCAACTGAAAGTCAACATCAACTATGAAAAATCTTGATTATATATGTTCCCTTGATTACACCATGAAAATGACACTCTGCCTTAGGCTTCTTCCTAATAACATGTAATCCCAGTGTTATCATGAGAAATTCATTAGGCATATTCCAACAGTGGGGAATAAAATATCTGACCAGTACTCCTCAAAATCACTAGGTTATCACAGGGAAAAACTGCCATCATCAAGAGAAACATAAGAAAATATGACAGTAGAATTCAATATGGTACCCTGGATAAGACTCTGGAAAAGAAAAAAAGTTCTAACCATTAAAGTGAGAACTATAGAACTCTAATTAAATTATGGACTTCAGTTAATAATAACTTATCAATATTGGCTGATAAATTACAACAAAAGTATTATACTGATGTTAATAGGGGAAACTGAATAAAGCATATGAGAACACTTAGACCGTCTTGATTTTCCTATAAACCTAAAACTGTTAAAAAATAAGGTCTATTGAAAAAGAAATATGTCAAATTAAACAGTGATTATCTCCTGTGGTGGCATTATGGATAATTTTTGTCTTTGTAGTCCTTGTACCACATACATTTTCTAGAACATAAGATTTTCTTCTCAATCTATTACTATAGCTATCATAATAAACTTCAAAAGACGATACTATTTGTTGAATAATTATATTTGATCACATACTGACTATGCTAAAATTTTTAGCAATACTGTGTAGTGAACACTATCCTTTTTTTAAATGAGGTATTTGTTTGTTAACTTGTAATATACACCACTTGCTTTTTCTGAGATGGGCCCAATGTAACCAGTGGCAAGGAAGGGATATCTGAAAATATCCTCTCTGAAAACTGAAATTCACACTTCAATCTTAAACTTTAACAGCAAGGATTGTGATGGAAGCCTGCATTACCTGCAATTATTTTATCCCAAGCCATATTTGCTTTTAGTCTACAGGTAAACTGTTTTCTGTCAGCCTGACAAATAAATGTCTGCCTAACCCTGGGGGGACAGGGGATAGTATTGAGGAAACAAGTGTTCTTTAAGTTACATGGTTAGTAAGTGGCAGGTAACAAGACTCCAAAACATATTTTTATGTCCTTATCAAACAGAATTACTTGTTTAGTGCTTCATAAAATTATTAATACATATATCATTTTAAAGTACTTCACAATAGAGCTCTAATCTCTAGAGTATACAAAGAACTCAAAAAGTTAAACAACAAAAAAACAAATAACCCAATCAACAAATGGGCCAAGGACTTGAACAGAAACTTCTCAGAAGAGAATATACAATCAATCAACAAATACATGAAAAAATGCTCACCATCTCTAGCAATCAGAGAAATGCAAATTAAAACTACTCTCAGATACAATCTCACTCCAATAAGAATGGCAGCCATTATGAAGTCAAACAACAATAAGTGCTGGCGAGGATTCAGGAGGAAAAAAGGTACACTCATACATTGCTGGTGGGACTGCAAATTGGTGCAGCCAATTTGGAAAGCAGTATGGAGATTCCTGGGAAAGCTGGGAATGGAACCACCATTTGACCCAGCTATTGCCCTTCTCGGACTATTCCCTGAAGACCTTAAAAGAGTGTACTACAGGG
>CAYPJH010000207.1:0-6123 GCA_964411035.1 uncultured Methanobrevibacter sp.
ATAGGTATTTTATCCATACCAATACTTGAATTAATGACAACATTAAGGTTTTCAATACCCCACTTCAAACCAATTTCTTTAACACCATTTTTTATTGAATCTACATCAGATTTAGTGTTATTAAGTTCGTTTAAAACAAAATTGCAAATCTCCTTTTCAATCATATCATTATTTTCAACATATGCTGATATTCCACAAGTTACAGAATTGTCTTCAATATAAATGTCAGCTGTTGGCTCCAGGAGATTATCTGAAAAAATAAAACTGCTGACAGCTACTAAAAATATTATAAAAATAGTAATAAAACAAAATTTTGAAAATTTACCCATAATCTACCTTTTAATTATTCAATCGGCAAATCCATATTCAATAGTGCTTTCATAGTTTCAATATCAATCTGACCTGGAGCAGTGACATCAGTTCCTGCTGCAAATGTAATCGGTGAGTTGAATTTAGAGGCCATAACCCGAGTATAACTTCCCAATTCACTCATAGAAATTGCAATTGTATCCTGATAATGAGATAAAATAGCAAGAATCTTCATAGTATCTTCCAAATCATTAGGCATAAAAGCAACCTTTGCAATATCTCCTATGGACTTTTCTTTCTCTACAATATAATAAATTTCATCAAGTTCTGGAGTTTTTTCAAAATCATGATAAGAAATAATCAGCTTGGCATTATACTCTTTAAGTTCTTCGATATGTTTATCGTCACTTTGAAGTTCTATATCAACATATTCAACTAAATCTGCACAACCTTTTAAGATATTTACACGTTCTTCTTCACTGCCTTTAAATGATCCACCTTCAGACTTTATTCTATTTGTGATAATCATTGGAAAGTTAATTTCTTCGATTGTTCTAGTTATATCTTTTAAATTAGGATTTTTAAGTCCATCTACCCTAAATTCAAGAATATCTGCACCTTTTTTAATACAATCTTCAGCTACTGTAATTACATTATCTGTGTTTTCTTGAAATATAGGAATTGCAACTTTAGTTTGAGAGTACATTTTTCACCTTGATAAATATTTTTGATAGTAACTTATTTATTAATTTAATTATTTATTTGTTATTACTTTTTTAAAAATTTTTATTAATTATCTAAATAGCACTACAAATAACTTTTAAAAAACAATGAAATCAACTTAATATTTAAATAAACAAAATAACATAATTATAATATAAATAAAATTAATTTCGGTGCTATTTTGAAAATTACATCTATAGGTGCAGATATATCAAAAAATGATGTATCTTGCAGCAATTCTTTAGTAAAAAATATTGAAGCAGATTTATATAAATTAAACTTACTTGGTGCAGTAGATGCAGGTTTAACAAATATTACTGGCGATGATGTCGTAATATCTGCATTTGTTGAAGATGATTTGCTTGAAACTATTAATGCAGGAATTGTCAATATACTTAAGGACAATGCTGAAAACTTAGGAGATTTAAATGGAATTTCTAAAGATCCTCAAAAATCAGGGGAAGGAATATCCTATGCAGAAGCAAAAATTCGTCAAGACAGATTTCCTGATGCAATAGTTCTTGGATTTGACACTTATGGTGGAGAATCTTTTGTAGGTGATGTTGCAAACTCTTCAATCAAGGCAGCGAAAGGTATGGATAATGTAACTGATGTTTCTGACTTGATTGTTGAAAAACCAAAAGAAATTCCGGGAGTAGGATATGTTTCTCCTGAAACTGACGATCCTGTTGTTGTTGCAACTATAGAAAATTTAGAATCTGTTGGAATTGTTGCAGGTGCAATGATTGGAGCTGCACTTGGAAATAAAAATACATATCTAGTTGAAAGAGGCAGTCCTTGTAATGTACTGCCGGGAAGCGTTATTTTTTCAGCTACAGCTTATATGAATGGTAATATTATTGATTTATCCATTCCATTTCAAAACAAAACAAGAATTTTAAAATAGGGAGTGATAGTTATGATTTTTTTAGATGAAAATACTAGATGTTTAGTTCAAGGAATTACAGGTAAACAAGGATCATTTCACACAAAACAAATGTTGGATTATAATACAAACATTGTTGCAGGTGTAACTCCTGGTAAAGGCGGACAAAATTATGAAGGAGTTCCAATTTTCAATTCTATTGAAGAGGCGAAAGAAGAAGTAGATGTTAATTCATCAATAATTTTTGTACCTGCAAAATTCGCAAAAGATGCAGCATTTGAATCAATTAAAAATTTAGACTTAGTCATTATTATATCAGAACACATTCCAGTTCATGACAGTCTGGAAATTATGAATTATGCTGAAAAAATGGGAACAACAGTCATTGGACCAAATACTCCTGGAATAATCTCCCCAGGTGTTGGAAAACTTGGAATAATGCCAACACACATTTTTGAAAAAGGAAATGTAGGAGTAATATCAAGAAGTGGAACATTAACATATGAAGTTGCAAGTCAGCTTACAAGATCTGGAATCGGTCAAAGTACCTGTGTAGGTATTGGAGGAGATCCTGTTATTGGAACAAACTATATTGATGTTTTGAAAAAATTCGAAAAAGATGATGATACAGATGCAATAGTTTTAATTGGTGAAATTGGAGGAAATGCAGAAGAAAAAGCTGCTGAGTTTATCCAGGAAAACATATCAAAACCAGTTGTTTCATATATTGCAGGAATAACTGCACCTCCAGGTAAAAGAATGGGTCATGCAGGTGCAATAATTCAAGGAAATTCAGGTACTGCCAGAAGTAAAATCGACGCTTTATCTAAAGCTAATGTTAAAGTGGCTAACATGCCATCAGAAATTAGCAAATTAGTTCGTGAATCTATTTAAAGTGAATAATATGACTCCAGAAGATATTATAAATAAGTTATTAAATAATCAAATGAGATTATACGAAATAGAAAAATATTTTTCTGTAAGCGAATCTACTGATATTAGACGAAAATTTATTGAAAAATATGCAGATATTAATCTAGATACTATTGGTAGCTATAGTTTAGATATGGAAAAAGCTTTTAAAAGAAATATTGAAAATCCTATTGGAGCTATCCAAATTCCTGTAGGAGTTGCAGGACCACTTAAAATTAATGGAAAATATTGTAATAGGGAAGTAATGGTTCCCCTTGCAACAACAGAAGGTGCTCTTGTTGCATCAATAAATAGGGGAGCATCAACAATAACATCCTCTGGAGGAGTTAATACAGAAGTCATATCAGATATTATGACTCGTGCACCAGCTATTAAAACTGAATGCGTGTCTGATGCAGTTAAAATCAAACAATGGTTTAATGATAATTTCAACCGTTTAAAAGAAATTGCAGAATCAACAACATCACATGGAAAATTACTCAAAATAGATCCAATTCTTATTGTTGGCAATTATGTTTACCCACGTTTCGTTTACTCAACAGGAGATAGTATGGGTATGAATATGGTAACAATAGCTACTGAAAAAATATTAAATGAAATGAGTAATGAAACAAATGCAGTTCATGTTGCTTTAAGTGGAAATGTTTGTGTTGATAAAAAAGCAGCTGCAATTAATATTCTTGAAGGTAGAGGAAAAAGTGTTGTAGCAGATATTATAATTCCAAAAGATATTGTTCATAAAAAACTTAAAACAACAACCGAAGCTATTGTTGAGGTTAATACTGTTAAAAATCTTATTGGATCTGCAGTTTCAGGAAGTATGGGATATAATGCTCATTATGCAAATATGGTTGCAGCCATATTTCTTGCAACAGGTCAGGACCCTGCACATGTTGTTGAAGGTTCATTAGGCATTACAACAGCTGAAAATCGTGATGGGGATTTATATTTTTCAGTGAATTTGCCAGATTTGCCAATAGCTACAATTGGTGGAGGAACATCAGTAGAAACAGCTAATGAAGGATTAAACATTCTAGGGGTTGCAGGATCTAATAAAGCTTTGGAATTTGCAGAAATTGTTGCAGGTACTGTCCTTTCAGGAGAATTGTCATTAATAGCTGCAATATCTGCAGGCCATCTTGCAAGAGCTCATGAAGAATTGGGAAGAGGATGAATATGTTTGAAGAAGACTTGTTATATCCTGAAATCACTCTTGAAACTGAAGATATCATTATGAATTTGATTATCAAAAAAGATTATTCTGATATTGAAAATGTTAATGATAGAAAAAAAGAGTTTGTAAAAGATATGAAAGAGTTTATTGAAGAGTTTGATCAATCCCCTCAATCAGTTAGTTTTTTCGAATATTATGATGAATAACTTTTATTCTTTTGAATCGATTAAGTCTAAAAGAGTTTTAATGTCAACTTTTGTTTCAAAACATCCTGTTTTTGTAAGCAATACTCCTTGAGGATAGAAGTTAGATAAAACCATCATTATTTGGTTTAAATCAGAATAACAAGCAACTCCTATTGTTGCTTCAAAATCTTTTTCTTTTACGATTTTTTTAACAAAGCTTGACCCTGGAACAATATAAATTGTATAACCTTTTTTTTCTGCTTTTTTCTTAATAATTCCAATAGAACATTTCCCGCATTCTGTGCATTTAAGACCATCTTCTTGTAGGAATGCTTCACAGTCCCTATGTCTTAAACAATGGGGCAGAAATATTAATGTTTTATTTGCAGGAATATTGGTAAATTTTTCCTTATTTACCTGATTCATTATTTTTACACCAATAATATCTATAATCTCTGTATTCTTTTTAAATAGTTTCAATATTCTTTTAAGTGTTGAGTGAAATGTATTAATTATAAATAATATTAATCTTGGAAAAATTAGAATATTTTTTTTAATTAAGATATCTCCTAAACTTAATGCTAAAACAATTAATATAGCGATTGTTATAAGTAAAATTATAACTATTTGACCTAAAAGATTATAGAAAGTTTCAAGCATTGTTTCACCTTAAAAATCTTCAATAGTATATTTAACTTTATTATTTATTTCAATGCCTGTTGGTGTTTTTTTAATTTCCAGACCACTTAATTCATCGCTGCTGCACAAAACTGTTTGTTCAGGGTGAGTTCCGGGAATTATATTACAGTTAAGATTAACGACACTGCCTACAGAAACAACAGTTGTCAGATGTTTAGTAGAGGGATGGTTTTTATTGAGAATAATTAAAGGTGAATCTTCCTCACGGGTAAGATATGCTAATGAACGTACTGATCTTTTATCACATCTAAATGATGAAACAACAATCAAATCATCTTTATCTAAAACCTGCACTATTTCATCATCTTCTGTAGCTATAAATTGTATTTTATTGTTGCGAGCTACTTTAATAACTCCAACAATACAATTTTCAGACTCAAGAAAAATAATTTCATTATCCTTTAAATCAATTTTCAATATTATCCCTCAGTATTAGATTTTATTCTTTGCACTCTACATTGTCGCTTTGACATGATGGACAAATTACTTTTTTACCAATACTTTTAAACTCGTTTCCACAAGCTAAACATCTATATCTTTTTGTTTTTAATTTATTTATATCAATATCGGCCATTGGCCCTCCAGTAGAACACATATTATCACCTTATACAATTAGCTATATAAACTTAATGGTATAAATCAATTATGGTACGACATATTTATATAATACTTAGTTAATTATTATATAATACCCTTTAATAGGAAGGTGAAAAAAATGGTAAAATTTAATGAAAATATTGAAGAAGAAGTATTGAATATTTTAAAAAAGTACGAATTCAAGGATAAAACGAAGATATTGGATTATGAAAGAATAGGTGACGAGGTTATTTTTAGAGTAAGCATCAACAATAGTGAAAAAATTCCTATTGATGAGTTACAAAAAATAGCTGATATAATTGGCGGATGTTTTGAATATATCACTGTTGTAAATGAACAGTATAGGTTTTACTACACCTACAGTGATGATTGTGTTTGTGATATGTAATTTCATATCTACTTTTTCTCTTTTTTTTCAAAAATTTAAATTAACTATTTAAATATTAAAATTAATAATTATACATAAGATAAAAAATAAAATTAATCGGTGTAAAATTATGAAATCTGATGCATTAAAAATTACAGATGGTGTATATTGGGTAGGTGTTTTAGACTGGGATTTAAGAGATTATCATGGATATAAATTAAATGGAACTACCTACAATTGTTATTTAGTA
>CAYPJH010000208.1:0-6208 GCA_964411035.1 uncultured Methanobrevibacter sp.
GGCTCCCGATGGAGTACCTATTAATTATTAAATGGGAATTGTTTATGTGACAACTTGGTTATATAATGTTGCCAATTCATTTGGTTCATATGATGTAAGAGAAGTAGCATTCTGGACTGGAGCATTAATCTCATGTCTGGCTGTAATACCTGCATACATATTTACTAGGAGACTTACAAACAATTATGGTGCAGTTACAGCGGCTTTAATCATAACTCTAGCACCTAACTACTTTGCGCACACGTATCCTGGATTTTTTGATACAGATATGTTTTATTTCATATTTTCATTATTCTTCATATTCTTCTTTATGGAGAGTTTGCGTTCGAAAAATATTATTTTAAAAATCATATTTGCAGTATTGTCAATTTTATCAATAGGTCTCTTCTCAATGTCTTGGACAGGTTATGTATTTTATGTAGCTCTTATGGGACTTTATTCAGTAGTATACTTAGTTTTATGCTTTGTATTTAAAATTGGAACTGATGATGAAAATCAATATTCAAATAGATTATCTTGGTTTTTACACCAAAAGGATTTATACTCCATTATTTTAATCGGTATTATTGCATTTGTTGTTTTAGGACTAACAAATGGACTTGAGGGTATTGTTGGAATATTTGGACAAGTAACAAGTTTACTTAATTTGCAATCTGCTTCTAGTTCTGTAGGCGGTTTCCCTAATGTACTTGTTTCTGTTGCAGAGATGCAAAAACCTGCTTTAGTAAGTTCAGGTATGGATGCTGCATTCATTGCCAATACCGAAGGTGTAATAAATGGTATTGGTGGAATTCTTGTACTATTTGCAGGTTTAATAGTTTTATACACTTTAATTACCAGATTATGGAAGCTTAAATCATTAAGAGTAAAAACTGATAAAGATGTTGTTAAAAAACCTAAAAAATCTAAAAGAACTGCAGCATCTAAAAGACTTGACGATAAATTTAAATTTAATATTTCACTTGCTGATTTAGAAGAATTTTCATCAGATGATGAAATACACAGTTCTAGACGTATTACTTTAATGTACACTACTCTTTTCGTAGTATGGACATTAGTATCTATTTTAGCTGTAACACAAGGTTCCAGGTTTATTACCACTTTAGTATTGCCATTTGGTATTATGGCAGGTATTTTTGTAGGTTATGCTGTTAACCATATTAAAACTAAAAATATCTCAGACAAATGGTTGATGGCTATTATTGTAATAGGCGCATTACTTGGTGGATATCCATTAATTACAATAAACCCTGTTGCTGGTGTTCTTCTAATTGCAGTATTAATCGCACTTGGTGCTATATTTATATTTGGTATTAAGAATAAGAAAACAGCAACTTCCACTAGAATTCCAGTTAAAAAATGGATAGCTATTTGTATTATTGTATTGGCATTAGTATCACCTTCAGTATGTGGTGCATACCAAACTTCAAATCAAGTTGTTCCAGGTACTAATGATGCAATGTGGAATGCTTTAGAATGGATTGATCAAAATACTCCTGAAAATACTGTAATCACATCCTGGTGGGATTTCGGTTATTTATTTGAAGTAGCTGCTGACAGACAAGTAACCTTTGACGGTGGTTCACAATCTGGTGAACGGGCATTCTGGTTAGGTAAAGCTATGACAACGGATAATCTGGAATTATCTGCAGGTATATTTAGAATGTTAGATACTACAGGAGATAGAGCTGTTAAACAGTTAAATGAATATAATGGTGGTGACAGTGGTTTAACTACTACAATATTATGTGAAATTTTACCATTACCATCAGCTGATGCTAAAAACGTTTTAGTTAATAAATATCATTTATCCGATTCTCAAGCAGATAAAATTATTAACTATACTCATCCATCAAATCCACGTCCTGTAGTATTTGTTGCAAGTTCAGATATGTTACAAAAAGCAGGTTGGTGGAGTTACTTTGGTAGCTGGAACTTTGAAACACAAACATCTGAGAATTATCAGTATTATGTTCCTAACTCACAAGTAACGGTAAAACCTGGTGAAACAGTTAAATATCCAATTATTGATGAAAATGGAATGACTGTCAACATTGTTATTCATAGAGGAACTGGAAACGGTACTACAACAGCATATACAGAAGCACTTCAATCTAATGGAAGTAAGATTTATATTAATGATACAGAATATAACCCATTAAATGCATCTCATTTAATTGTAATTGAAAATAATCAATTTGTAGTAGATGAAGACATTAAGGGTGCGGAAAATTCAAATTATACGATTTTCTTAATGGGTGAAAAAGATGTATATACTCCAATTCTTATGAGTAATGAATTGCGTGATTCAATGTTCACAAGATTATACTTAGAAGGAGGATATAATCAAACAATATTCACACAAATCCATATGGAAAATGGTGTTTCTTTATGGCAAGTAAACTTTGATCAGACTGCTGCTGGCGGTACTAGTGTAAATCAAACAAATTAGGGACTTTCCCTAATATCTTTTTATTTTTTTTAAAAATTCAAATATAGTGGTTTAATGGGACTTGAAGAGAAAATTAAAGCTATTGAAGAAGAAATTCAAAAAACACCCTATAACAAAGCAACTTCTCATCATATTGGTAAGCTTAAGGCAAAAATTTCAAAATTAAAAGAGGAATCTTTACAAAGAAGTAGTTCTGGAAGTAAAGGTCAGGGTTTTCATATTAAAAAATCAGGAGATGCGACTGTTGTTTTAGTTGGATTTCCATCTGTTGGAAAATCTACTTTGTTAAATGAAATTACAAATGCGGAAAGTAAAGTTGGGGCTTATCAATTTACAACGTTAGATATTGTTCCGGGGGTTATGGAACATAAAAATGCAAAAATACAGATTTTTGATATTCCAGGAATTATTACTGGGGCAAGTAGCGGAAAAGGAAGAGGTAGGGAAATTCTATCTGTTGCAAGAACTGCTGATTTGATTGTAGTTGTTTTAGATACTTTAAATCCACAACATCTTAATGTTATTTTAGATGAACTTCATAATATTGGAATTAGGCCTAATCAAATAGAACCTGATGTTACTGTAAAATCTAAAAAATTAGGCGGAGTACATATTTCATCAACTGTTCCACTTACACATTTAGATGAAAAAACGATTAGATCCATTATAAATGAGTATGGTATGCATAATGCAGATGTACTTTTTAGAGATGATGTAACAATGGATCAATTTATTGATGTACTTGACAGAAATAAATCATATGTTCCAATGATAATTCTATTAAATAAGGTGGATCTTGTAGATGAAGCATACCTTAATGAACTTAAAAATTATATTCCTGAGTTCATACCAATTTCTGCTGACAAAAAAATGAATATTGATATGCTTAAAGATACAATTTTTAATAATCTTAATCTAGTTAGAGTTTATCTAAAACCGCAAGGTAGAAAAGCTGATATGGAGGACCCATTAGTCATTAAAAAAGGTTCTACAGTTATTGAAGCTTGTCGTAAACTTCACAGAGAGTTTGTTAAAAATTTCCGCCATGCAAAGGTATGGGGAACATCTGTAAAATTTCCAGGTCAAAAGGTAGGGCCTGATCATGTATTGGAAGATGAGGATGTTTTAAGAATTATTTTAAAAAAATAATTCTATTTTTTTTTAAAAGATTTATATGAAACGGATTATTTTTATTAGTGGAACTCCAACTGTTGGTAAAACCACTATTTCTGAAAAATTAGCCTTGAAATTAAATGCTAAACTTATTAAAATTAATGATTTTGTATTTGAAAATAATTTAACATTAGGTAAAGATGCTGATAAAGGATATGAAGTGATAGATATTGATAAATTGGATATTGCACTTTCAAATGAACTTGAAAATTATGAAGGAACTGTTATTGTTGAAGGACATGTAAGTCATTTATGCAATAATTGCGATAAAATAATAGTCTTAAGAGCAAATCCCGATATTTTAAAAGAAAGATTAATAAATAGGGGATATTCTCAATCTAAAATTCGAGAAAATCTAGAAGCAGAAGCACTTGGCGTTTGTAGTGTTGAAGCATTTGACATTCATGGAGATTGTGTAAATGAGTTAGATGTTGGAAATTTAACTATAGAAGAGTCTATAAGTATTTTAGAAGATATTATTAATAATAAAGCAGATTATCCAATCGGCAATGTTGATTATATGGATTGGATTATTAAAAATCCTAATTAATCCATTTTATTATAGTTTATTTAAAGAAGTTTTGAGTTATAAAAAAAATACATTTATAATAGATGATTTCCATATATAGTATTACACAAATGTACATTTGTTATTGAGGCTTTAAGATGCAATTATAGAATATATTATTTTTTTAGTGGTTTGTTATTTTTTAGTATTTCATATTTGGGATTTAAGGGATATTCTATATGCATTTAAAAGGAAGTTTATGGTGATCTTCCTTTTTCCTCAATCTTAAAATATTTTTATTGTTTTTATTAAATAACTCTTATTTAGGGTTTTTTCATTGTTTTCTGAATAATGATGTTGGTAATATTATTTAACTTAAAACAATTGATTTTGTATCAATATTTAATAACTTTTTAAATAGATTTGATTTTTATTATTAAAAATAACTAAATATTATTGGCTTTAGAATAATATTTATATATTATGGATAAAATATATATAAATATTGGTTAATATGTAATTATTTAACTAAAAACAAAAAGGTGAAAAAATGGGACTTTTAGATAATTTAATGGGAAACGCAAATGTAAATAGTGATTCAGCAATGGTTGAAGAATTTTTGTTTGAAAATGAAGAAGTAATTCAAGCTTATCAATTTATTAGAGATTCAATTGTTTTAACAAATCTTGGAATATATGTTATTGATGTACAAGGTCTTTCAGGCAAAAAGGTTGAAGTTAAATTTATTCCAAAATCTTCAATTAAATGGGTCTCTTTTGAAACTGCCGGAACATTTGACGTTGATGTAGATATTAAAATTGGAGTAGAAAATAACACTGAACTTACATCTAATGGCATGCCTTATAATGCTCCAATTTCATTCAAAGTAAGTCATAGACAGTCAGAAGAAGCAAAACAAGTTGTAAAGATTGTTAAAAAATATTATTTATTATAATTAATCATTTTTTATCCACAGTTGCTAAAACTATTTTTTTATTTATAATGTGGTCTGCCAAAAATATAAATAAAAGCTTAATTTCTGATTTTAGGATATAACTTTGAATTTTGGCAGACTCCATTAATATAATGAAATTTATCTTAACTAATTAAAAATTTTAATAAAATATAAATTTCGCAGCAATGCTTTAAAAACCTAACCTTTATTAATAGTTAAAAACATAATTATTTCTAATATTCATAATAACCTAAGGTTATTTTTAACTATGGTTCTTTGTTTTATTATGCGCAAATCATTTTAATTCAAATTTTTGAATATTATATCCTTAAAATTAGAGGGATATTTTGAGTAGAGGGAAAAAACCAAAATGGATGATTGATATAGCTATTGAAAGGATGAATATCCTTTTTAAAAATGCAGAAAAGCAATTTTATAAACATCCAGAACGATCTAATCGTTATGTTGAAATGGCTTTAAAATTATCTACAAAATACAATACTAAAATTCCTGCAAAATGGTCTAGAAGATATTGTAAAAAATGTAATAGTTTCCTTTACTATGGTCATAATTCCACCGTCCGGCTATTTAATGAAAAAATTAATATTTTTTGTGGTGAATGTGGCCATGTAATGAAAATTCCTTATCAAAGGGAGAAGAAAGATAATAGGAGAGCTAAACATGATTCAAAACAAAAAAGAACTGATGAATAGAGCTCTTTCTACTATGACAATTAACATTGGCAAAGCTGCAGTTAATGACAATGTAATTGAAGAGATTAAACGTCAGCTTAAAGCTAATGAGATTGTTAAGCTTAAATTTGCAAAAAATATCGCTAAAAATAAAGATGATTATATAAATGACATTGTCCAAAACACTAGAGCAAATCTAGTGGATGTTCGTGGGAATGTCGCAGTCATTTATAAAAAAAAGCCTTAAACATTGCTTAAATTTAGAGTTACGGGCCTTTTGGTCATAAATTTACAGTTTATTATGAGGCCATTATTTAATTAAAATATTGGAGAATTAATATGACTACTGTATTTGATGTACCTGCAGAAGTGTTAATTGACACTGTTGCAGAAGAATTTAAAGATAATGATAAAATTAACCCTCCTGC
>CAYPJH010000209.1:0-3867 GCA_964411035.1 uncultured Methanobrevibacter sp.
GTTTAGTGAAACCTCCAGCTAATCCTCTTGAAATTGCACAGCCATCTGTTCGTTTAAATGATGTTGACAATGTTGGAAGAACAGGCAGGCACATGACCTGTTTTACAATGGGTTCCCATACAGTAATAAACACTGAAGAAGATTTTATTTACTGGGAAGATGAAACAATCAGACTTTGTCATGAGTTTTTTAAATATATCGGAATGAATACAGAAGAAATTACTTTCATCAAATCCTGGTGGAGTGGTGGAGGTAATGAAGGACCATGTTATGAGGTTTGTGTAAGGGGAGTTGAACTAGCTACACTAGTATTTATTCAGTATGAAACTCTTGAAAATGGGGATAAAAAAGAAATCCCTATTAAGGTAGTTGACACAGGTTACGGGCTTGAAAGAATTGCATGGATTAGTCAGGGAACTCCAACAGCTTACGATGCATGTTTTGCACCGGTCGTTAATAAATTAATGGAATTAACAGGTGTTGAACTTAATAGTGAAATTCTCTCACGTAATGCAGAAATTGCCGGAATGATGGATATTGAAGATATTGGAGATATAAAAGAATTACGTCAACAGGTAGCTAACAGTTTAGGAATTTCTCTTAACGAATTGTTAGAGTTTGCAGAACCAATGGAAGCTATTTATATTATTGCAGATCATACTCGCTGCCTTGCATTCATGCTGGCAGATGGTATTATTCCATCTAATGTAAAAGAAGGTTATTTGGCACGTCTGGTTTTAAGAAGAACCATTAGGTTTATGAAAGAACTTAAAATGACAGAATCACTTGCAGAGGTTATGGAAATTCAGCTTGAATTTTTAACTAAATTCTATCCGGAAATTGAAAAATCTAAAGATCATATTATGAATATCATTTCTCTTGAAGAAGAAAGATATCAGACTACTATTAAAAAAGGAAGAAGCATTGTTTCCAGATTAATTAAAAAGCTTAAAAAAGAAAATGTGGAAGAAATGCCTTTAGAAAATCTTATTGAAATTTACGATGCTAATGGAATTCCTCCAGAAACTGTGGAAGAAATTGGAAAATCAATGAACTTCAATATAAATGTCCCGGATAATTTCTTTACACTTGTAGCTAATGAACATGAAAAAGACAAATCCAACAAAAAAGCAGAATTTAAGCTGGAATATCCGGAAACTGACTTATTATTTTATAAGGACTTCACACAAAAAGAATTTGAAGCAGATGTACTTGGAGTAGTTGAAAAAGATAATAAGCTAACATTAATCTTTGATAAAACAGTATTCTATCCAGAAGGTGGAGGTCAGCCATCAGATATTGGTAAAATATCTTTTGAGGATAAAGAATATGAAATCGAATATGCTGAAAAGGTTAACAATGTGGTCTTGCATCATGTAGTCTCTAACAATGATGATCTTTCACAAGATACATTAAATGACCTTGTAGGTAAGAAAATTAAAGGAGTTATAGACTGGGATAGAAGAATAACTCTTGCACGCCATCACTCAGCAACTCATTTAATTGTTGCAGCTGCAAAAAAAGTTCTTGGAGATCATATTTGGCAAGCAGGTGCTCAAAAAGGTATTGAACGTTCAAGAATTGATTTATCTCATTATAAAAGAATTTCCAATTCTGAAATTAATGAAATTGAAAGAATAGCTAATGAATACGTGATGGATAACATTCCTTTAGATATTCAGTTCCACTCAAGAGATGAGGCAGAGCAGCTTTACGGATTTAGACTTTATCAGGGAGGTATTGTTCCAGGTAAAGTTATTCGTGTTGTTAAAATTCCGGAAGTTGATGTTCAGGCTTGTGCAGGAACACATGTTCCACGAACCGGAGATATCGGTCCGATTAAGATTAATAAAACCGAAAGGGTTCAGGATGGAGTTGAAAGGATTGATTTTTCAGCAGGTATTGCAGCAGTTAATTCAATTCAGCATGAAAATAAGATTTTATCAGAAAGTTCCAATGTGTTTAAAGTAGAATCAGACCAACTTCCTAAAACCTGTGACAGGTTTTT
This sequence comes from uncultured Methanobrevibacter sp., assembly GCA_964411035.1. Taxonomy (GTDB): domain Archaea; phylum Methanobacteriota; class Methanobacteria; order Methanobacteriales; family Methanobacteriaceae; genus Methanocatella. Next base: position 2,009 of record CAYPJH010000209.1, read on the forward strand.
CAGTGAATGGAAATCTCAGAAAAATGAAATTGACAAATTAAAATCAGAAATTGCTTCACTTAAAATGAATTCATTAAGTGATGATATTGTAGAAATCAAAGGTTTAAAGGTTATTAAACAATTAATTGATGCTGATTTTAAGGAACTTCAAAAAATAGCTACTGATTTCACAGACAACGATAAAGCAGACATTGCAATTATTGGAAATAATGATGGAAACATTGTAGGGGCTGCATCTAATAATGCTATTGATAAAGGAGTTAAGATAAATGAAATCATCAAGCAAGCAGCAGCCATTCTTGGTGGTGGAGGTGGAGGTCGTTTGACTTTGGCACAAGGTGCCGGTTCAAATAAAGATAAAATGCAGGAAGCATTAGATGAAGCTGTTAGCTTAATTTAATCTTCTTATTTTTTTTTTTTAAATTATACTGAATTATATAATATTACATGATATAATGATTGATATACATTTTTTATTATTGGTGTTAGGTTTAGTTCTGCTTGTAAGTGTTCTTTTTACAAAGTTCACTTCAAAAATAGGAGTTCCAATACTGGTTGTATTTTTATTTTTAGGATTATTTTTGGATTTGGGAAATTTTATTCAACCTAATGTCAATAATTATAATTTTGTTCAATCGATTAGTATTTTTGCCCTAACTGTTATCATGTTTTCAGGAGGGTTAAATACAAATTTTAGTAACATTAAACCAATTGTTAAAGAAGGGCTGTCTTTAGCTAGTTTTGGTGTTATTATAACTTTTTTAATCGTTGGATTGTCAGTTCATTATATTTTGCATGTTGATTTAATGTTGTCTCTTCTTTTGGGGGCAATGGTTTCATCTACTGATGCAGCAGCAGTGTTTTCTATTTTTAAAACACAAAATTTGAATATTAAATATAATTTGGATAATATGTTAGAACTTGAAAGCGGTACTAACGATCCTGTAGCCTATATTCTTGTAACTGCGGTTATTTATCTAATTTTACATCCTCAAACCGATATTGTTTATATTGTTTTTGACTTTTTTAAATCATTAATTATTGGTACGGTCGGAGGGTATATTTTAGGCAGGGGATTTTCAAAGCTTTTAGCAAGAATTCAATTACCTATTGAAGGTTTGTATCCAGTATTGTTATTGTCTGCAGCTATTTTATCTTTTGCTGTAACTGAGTACTTTGGTGGAAATGGATTTTTAGCAGTTTATATGGCCGGTATTTTAATTGGTAATTGTAAAATTAAATATAAATATAATCAGTTATCCTTTTTTGAGGGTTTTGCCTGGATTATGCAGATAATCATGTTTATACTTTTAGGGACTTTTACAACTCCTTCAGAGCTTGCAGGATTTATTATTCCTTCATTTATAATTGCTATGTTATTAATGTTTGTTGCAAGGCCTATTGCTGTTTTAATTTCTTTAGTTCCATTTAAAGTAAATCTGCGTTCAAAGGTTTTTATATCATGGGCAGGAGTTAAAGGTGCTATTCCAATTGTATTTGCATTTTATCCTTTAGTTGCACAGGTTCCACATGCCACATTATTGTTTAACACGGTCATGGTTATTACTTGTACTTCTGTTTTAATTCAGGGTTCTACATTAAGGTTTGTAGCTAAACATTTAAAATTATTAAATTAGGTGATTAAATGGATTATTCTTTAATTATTGTTAGATATGGTGAAATAGGTCTTAAAAGTCCTAAAGTTAGATCAAGATTTGAAAGAAAGCTTGTAAGTAATATTAAAGCAACAGTTAATTGTGAAGTTGAAAGAAATCAGGGAAGAATATATGTATATCCGGAAGATATGGATGAAGCTGTTAATAAATTAAATAGGGTTTTTGGTATTGTTTCTTATTCAC
>CAYPJH010000210.1:0-6573 GCA_964411035.1 uncultured Methanobrevibacter sp.
GGTATAAAGGACCAACTTTAATCGAAGCATTAGATGACTTAAGTGCACCTGAAAAACCTTTAGATTTACCTTTAAGAATTCCTATTCAAGATGTTTACTCCATTACTGGTGTAGGAACTGTACCTGTAGGAAGAGTAGAAACTGGTGTAATGAAAAAAGGAGAAAACGTAATTTTCGAACCTGCTGGAGCTTCTGGAGAAGTAAAATCTATCGAAATGCACCACGAAGTATTCGAATCTGCTGAACCTGGTGATAACATCGGATTCAACGTAAGAGGTGTAGGTAAAAACGATATCAGAAGAGGAGACGTAGCAGGACACACTGATTCCGCTCCTACTGTAGCTAAAGAATTCGATGCACAAATCGTTGTTTTACAACACCCTGGTGTAATTACCGTAGGATACACTCCTGTATTCCACTGTCACACTTCACAAGTAGCATGTACTTTCTTAGAATTATCCAAAAAATTAAACCCATCTACTGGTCAAGTTGACGAAGAAAACCCTGATTTCTTAAAAACTGGTAATGCTGCAATCGTAAAAGTTAAACCAACCAAACCTATGGTTATTGAAGATGCTAAAAAAATCCCTCAAATGGGTAGATTTGCTATCAGAGATATGGGTCAAACTGTTGCTGCAGGTTTATGTATTGCAATTACTCCAGCTAAATAAATCTGTTAGGTTTTAACGATAAAATTATGGATTTATTTCCATATTTTTTTATTTTTTAGCTTTTTTTTATTTTTGGAGGGTATTAATGAATCAAGCAAGAATTAAGCTTACTGGAACTGATCCGGAAAAATTAGCAGTTGTCTGCGATCAACTTAAAAAAATTGCAGAAAGAACTGGAGTTAATTTATCTGGTCCTATCCCATTACCAACTAAAAAATTAGTTGTTCCTACAAGAAAATCTCCAGATGGAGAAGGTAAAGCTTCTTGGGAAAAATGGGAATTAAGAATTCATAAACGTTTAATAGGCATTGGTGCTGACGAACGTGCTATGAGACAAGTTATGAAAGTTAATGTTCCTGATAATGTAAGTATTGAAATTGAACTTAAAAGTTAGTTCTCTACAAAATATTTAGATTTTTTTCTAAATATTTTTCATATTTGTTTATTTTAAAACAAGTGCCGAGATAGTCTAGTCTGGTAAGGCGCAGGACTTGAAATCCTGTGGAGATTTCCTCCGCCTGGGTTCAAATCCCAGTCTCGGCGTTTGTTTTTTTAAAATAAGTCTATTTTTTCATCTAGTTCATCTAGATTATGAACAATGGTTTTTTCATCTAGTTCTTTTATTATTGGTCTTTCAACAAGTATTACTGGTATGTTTCTTATATCTGCTGCTTTTATTTTTGCATCTACTCCACCTATATCTCCACTTTCTTTGGTTATTATTATTCCTGCATTAAATTTATCTATAAGATCAAGATTTTCATTTATTGTTGATGTTCCTTTCATTGGGATTATGTGGCTTTTTGGAATAGATAGCTCTTCGCATTTTTCAATTGAACTTTTAACGTTCAGTATTCTTGGATAGAATTTTTCAGCTGAAACATATTTCACCACATCCTTCATGGTGTTAGCTCCTGCAAAATGCAGTACATTTACTTGACTGAAATTTTTTTCAATTAATCTGCCTGCATCTTCAAATGATTTAACGGGGTGGACTTGTTTTTCATTAATATTTTCAAGCTTTGATGGATATCTTTCGAACCTGATATATGGAATTTCACATATTTTTGAAACTTCAATAGCTGTTTTAGTTACATGGCTTGCAAATGGGTGTGTTGCATCAATATATAAATCAAAGTCATGTTTATTTAGTATTTCAATAATTTCGTCTTTGGGAAGGGGTTTTGCTATAGTGTAATCGCTTCCACCATTTTTAGCTAATTTTGCACCATATTCTGTTGTGGTAGTGGTTAATATGGTGCAATTATAATTTTTTTTCAAATGTTTTATTATTTCAACGGATTCTTTTGTTCCGCCCATTAGGAATACATTAATTTTTTTCATTTTAACACTTTGGAATAGCTTTATTGATTATTTTATGTGATATTAATATGCTGCATGCTACTGCCAATATCATAATCCAGTCAATTAGTGAGATTGCTGTTGTTCTGAATATTGTTTGTAGATATGGGACATATATTACTATTATTTGAAGTACAAAGGATATTAGAATAGCTATGTAAAGATATGTGCTTTTTTTATCTGAGTTTGATTTGGAGTTATATGCATTGAATAATTGATATATTACAAATAGGGTAAATGCTACTGTCATTGCTTTTATCTGACTTGCTCCTGTATTTAGCTGGTATGCATATAATCCTATAGTTCCGGCTGCCATAACCATTCCGGTTATTGTTATTTTGATTAAAACATTTTTATTTAGTATATCTCCTGTTTCGGGTTTTCGTTTCATTATGTCCTTTTCGGCACCTTCCATTCCTAAAGTTTGTGCAGGAGGTCCGTCCATTATGATGTTGATCCAAAGGAGCTGGACTGGGTTAAAAGGTATTGGAAGTGATGTAAATGATGCTGCAAGTATTGTGAGTATTGCTCCAACATTTGTTGATACCTGGAAGTTAACAAATCTTTTAATGTTATCGTATATTTTACGGCCTTCTTTTATTGCTTTTATTATTGTTGCAAAGTTATCGTCTTGAATGATCATGTCTGCTGATTCTTTTGCAACATCTGTTCCGGATCCCATTGCAACTCCGATTGATGCCTTTTTTAGTGCAGGTGCATCATTTACTCCATCTCCGGTCATTGATACAATGTTTCCTTTTTTCTCTAATGTTTCTACAATCCGCATTTTCTGTTCTGGGTATACTCTTGCATATACCTGTATTTCATCAACAATGTCCAGGTAGTCTTTTTGACTTATTTTATCCAATTCCTCTCCATTCATCACCAGTCCGTCTGTAAGTATTCACAGTTCCTTTGCAATTGCTGCTGCTGTTTCCTGATGGTCTCCTGTAATCATTTTTACTTGGATTCCAGCATTTATACATTGTTTTATTGCTTCTTTTGCTTCTTCACGTGGTGGATCCATTAATCCAAGTAATCCTACAAAGATTAATTCTTCTTCAGTTTTGTTTGTTATATCTTCACATTCCTTATATCCAAACCCTATTACTCTTAATGCAGAATTTGTCATTTCGGACATGCTTTCAATTATATTTTCCTTAGTTTCATCATCAAGGATTTCAATAGTTCCGTTATTATCTATGTGTTTACATGACTCCAATATTATCTCTGGTGCACCTTTACTTAGAACAAGGTATTTTTCCTCCAGTTCATGTATAGTAGTCATTCTTTTTCTTTCACTATCTAATGGAATTTCTTTAATACGGCGATATTGAATTTCTAGGCTTGATTTTTCAAACCCGTTATTCTTACCAAATTCCATTATTGCTCCGTCTGTAGGATCACCAATAATTTCACCATCTTTTTCATAGCTGTTAACACATAAGCTACTTATCAAATTCAATTTCTCATGATTGTAGACTTTCTGATCCCTTACCTTCATTTTGTTTTCTGTAAGAGTTCCTGTTTTATCACTACAAACGATAGTACATGAACCTAGTGTTTCTACAGCAAGCAAACGTCTTACAATTGCATTTGATTTTGCCATTTGTTGCATTCCTAAAGCTAATGTGAGAGTTAAAACTGCTGGAAGGCCTTCAGGTATTGCTGCAACTGCAAGAGACACTGCAGTCATAAAATTTTCAACTATTGATACGCCTCTTAAAAAACCAACTGCAAATACAAACACACAAACAACAATAGCTATTAAAGCAAGTATCTTTCCAAGTTTACTAATTTTCTTTTGAAGTGGAGTTTCTTTTTCAGGGGTCTGAATCATTTCAGCGATTTTTCCAATGGAAGTATCCATTCCAACTGCAAAAACAACTCCTACTGCATTTCCTTTAATTACTGTTGAGTCCATATAAGCAATATGGGAAACCAGTTCTCTTTCATTGTTTTTAATATCTACAATGGAATTATATTTTGCATTTTTACTTACAGGCAATGATTCACCGGTTAGGGATGATTCATCAATTTTTAAACCATTGGTTTCTATTAAAATCAAATCTGCCGGGACTTTACTTCCTTCTTCAATTAAAACAATATCTCCAACTGTTAACTGGCTGCCTTCAACAACCTGTACCTCACCATCACGGCGAACAACTGCACTGGTGGATATAAGTGTTTTAAGTTTTTCCATAGCCTTTTCAGCACGATACTCCTGACTAAAGCCAATAATTGCATTTAAACAAACTACAAGTAAAATTACATAGCTGTCAATTACATCTCCAATAAGATATGCTGCAATTGCCGCTATTATAAGCAGGATGATTAATGCTTCTAAAAATTGACTTAAAAAAAGTAAAATAGGGTGTTGCTTTTTTTCTTCTTTAAGCTCATTTAACCCATATCTTTTTTGCCTGTTTTCTACTTCTATCTGGTTCAAACCATTTTTAGAAGTGTCATATTCGTCAAATATTTTATTTATCATTTTATCTCACATTATATAGAAACTTGCCTTTTTATAATTTTTAAGGCTCATTTTTGTTTTTCCGGTATTTAAATCTTCATTAAATAAAGGTTTAATTATAAGTTTTGCATTGTTAAATTTTGTTAAGTTTATTAAGTATGGTTGAATCTCGCTAGGTGGGCGGATTGAATAGATTATATCAAGATTTTTATAAATTTCACTGTCCGGTTTTGTTATATCGTCTTGTATAATATCATCATCAGAAGGAGCAATATCTATTTTAATAATGTTCACGTTGTCTTTTGAGTTTAAAAAATCATAAATTTTTGTAAATTTTCCAATTCCAACTTCAGCAATGTTAGTTGGGTTTTTATCACATAAACTATAGATATATTCTCCGAAATCATTCCACATATTTATCATTATATTTATTATTCTTTATTAAGTTTTATAATATTTTTAAAAACAATTATTAGAATGTATAATTGGCAAATTAGAAAAGCATTATATTCTAATTTGATTAAATAGTAATTTATATGAAGATAAGAGAGTTTGTTCCACAGGATGTTAAAAGAGTCGTAGATATAGAAGGTATGTCTTTTGACCAGCCGTACGGGATGAATATGTTTTTAAAACTGCATGAGATGGGTGTTGGTTTTTTAGTAGCTGAAAAAGATGGTTATGTGGTTGGTTATATTATATTTTTGCTTAAAAGTGAAAATATTGGCCATATTATTTCAATAGCTATTGATAAAAATTACAGACGATTAAAAGTAGGAACAAAATTATTATCTAGAGCCATTATGATTTTGGGTAATTGCAATGTTGACAATATAACCTTGGAAGTTAATGAAAATAATACGGCAGCATTAGAGTTTTATAAATCTTTTAATTTTACTATTGATAGATTAGTTCCTGATTATTATGGTAATAATGAAAATGCAATAGTAATGAATTTAGTAATTAATTTTGGTTAGGTTTTGCATTGATGTAATATTTGTAATTTCATTTAATGTTACTGTACCTGTTCCCAGTGCTATTCCAATGATAATCAAGTAGAATATTAATATTCCAAGTTGGATTTTCCCGTGTTTACGTGCAACAGGGTCTTTACGGGTTACAAGATAAAGTGCTATGATAAAACCTATTAATCCTCCAAGAATTGAGAAAATGTATCCGAATGCAATGATCATACGGCTTGTACGCTTATAGTTTAAATTTTCCTTCTCAGGAGCAGATACTTTTTTGTATGTTATGAATGGTGGCTGGTTTTTATTTTGAAATTCCTGGTTAATTATTAAAGGAATGCCACATTTAACACAAAATTCAGCATCTTTCGGATTTTCAAATCCGCATTTAATACAAACAACATGGTTTTCATCTATTTTTGGAAATTCAAAACCACATTTTAAACAAAATCCATATTTGTCATCGGTTACAGCTTTACATTGTTGACATTTTCTTAATACCATTTAATCACCTTGCTTTCATTAATTATTTATACATCAATTAATATATTTATATTATTATATTTATTTATTTTTACAGGGATAAAAATGGCAGATGTATCATCAAAAGAATTATATGAATTTAAAAAAACACTTAAAGAATTGTCTGAAAAGAGAGGTAAAGGTACAGAGCTTGTTTCAGTTTATATTCCTCATGATAAACAGCTTAGTGATGTTGGAAAGCATATGAGGGATGAATTAGGTCAAAGTGCCAATATTAAAAGTAAAACCACTCGTAAAAATGTTCAATCAGCTATTGAAGTTATTTTGCAAAGAATAAGACTTTTTAAAAGAGCGCCTGAAAACGGTTTGGTTCTATTCGTTGGTATGATTCCAAAAGGAGGCCCTGGAACTGAGAAAATGGAAACCTATGTTTTCGAACCACCGGAACCTATAACCACTTACTGGTATCAGTGCAATAATGAATTTTTCTTGGAACCTCTTGAATACATGATTGAGGAAAGGGAAACTTATGGTTTGGCAGTGGTTGATAGAAAAGAGGCAACAATTGCTACTTTGAAAGGTAAAAAAATAAATATATTAGGTCATTTGACCAGTG